>DATESB010000062.1:0-25129 GCA_035271065.1 Lachnospiraceae bacterium
GGTTGTGATTGCGTTTGCAATCAGTGTGGCACTCAGCCCTTTTGTAATACCGTATTTGAGAAAATTAAAGGTGGGACAGACGGTTCGTGATGACGGACCACAATCACATTTGAAGAAAACCGGAACACCAACTATGGGTGGCGTGATTATCCTGTCAAGTGTTGTGGTTACTTCGATGCTTTATGTGGGGAGATATCCAAGATTGATACCGGTTCTGTTTATGACACTTGGTTATGGATTGATTGGTTTTTTGGATGATTTCATTAAAGTAGTATTAAAGCGTTCTATGGGACTAAGAGCGTGGCAGAAATTTGCATTGCAGATTATCATCACATCGATATTTGCTTATTATCTGGTAAATGTTGCCCACGTAGACCTTGCAATGCGTATTCCGTTCGGAAACGGACGCTATCTAGACTTTGGTGTACTAACCATTCCGATTATGTTTCTTGCTGTGCTTGGAACAGTTAACGGTGCTAATTTTACAGACGGCTTAGATGGTCTGGCTTCCAGTGTTACGGTACTTTTGGCCACCTTTTTCTCAGTTGTTGCAATTGGGATGCAAAGTGGCATAGAACCGATTACGCTGGCAGTTGTCGGAGCATTGCTTGGCTTTTTATTGTTCAATGTATATCCGGCAAGTGTTTTTATGGGTGATACCGGTTCATTGGCGCTGGGCGGCTTTGTGGTATCGGCGGCATATATGCTGCAAATGCCTTTATTTATCCCAATTGTAGCGTTTATTTATCTGTTGGAAGTGGTCTCGGTTATCATTCAGGTTGGGTATTTTAAGCTATCGGGCGGAAAGAGAATTTTCAAGATGGCACCGATCCATCATCATTTTGAATTATGTGGCTGGTCAGAGACAAGAGTGGTTGCTGTATTTTCAATTGCAACCGCAATATTGTGTTTGGTTGGATTAATGGCTTTATAGAAAGCAACAGAAAGGTCGGAATACCGATGAGACAAAAACTATATCAAAAAACGGTATTGGTTGTAGGAACAGGAATTAGCGGAATTGGTGCAACAAAATTATTACTGGAAGCAGAGGCACTGCCAATCCTATATGATGCCAATAAAGCACTGGATATTGTAGCTGTACAGGAAAAACTGAAGACAAAGCAGGAGGTTCCGGTTTATGCAGGAGAACTTCCGAAAGAAATAGAAGAGCAGATTGACCTTCTGGTTATCAGCCCGGGTGTACCACGTGACAACGATTTTGTACAGAGTTTTACAAAACGCGGTATTACGATATGGGGCGAAGTGGAACTGGCATATGTGTTCGATTTAGGCAACGTACTTGCGATTACCGGTACAAACGGCAAGACCACTACAACGGCTTTAACCGGAGCAATTATGCAGAGGGTTTGTCAGGATACATTTATAGTCGGCAATATTGGGAATCCATATACATCAGCGGTTCTGCAATCAAATCAGAATTCCGTTACCGTGGCGGAAATCAGTAGTTTCCAATTGGAGACCATTGAACAGTTCAGACCAAAGGTAAGTGCTATATTGAATATTACGCCTGACCATTTGGATCGACATCATTCTTTGGAAAACTATATCAAGGAAAAAGAGAAGATATCGCAAAATCAGACAGAAGAAGATACCATTGTTTTGAATTATGAAGATGCCGTGACACGTGCAATTGGAACGCGCGCGCGGGCAAAAGTGGTGTACTTTAGTTCAAGGACAAAGTTAAAAGACGGAATTTATTTGTCAGAGGATGTCATTTATAAGGCAGTAAACGGAGAAGCCGAGAGGCTAATCAATGTGCATGAAACACAGTTGTTGGGTATTCATAGTTTTGAAAATATTATGGCAGCAATTGCAATGACGGATGCTTACGGCGTACCGATGGAGGATATCCTGTCGGCGGTCAAAGTATTCAAGGCAGTGGAACATCGTATCGAATTTGTGGCAAACAAGAGTGGCGTTGATTATTATAATGATTCCAAGGGAACCAATGTGGATGCTGCCATTAAAGGCATTCAGGCAATGGTAAGACCAACCTATCTCATTGGCGGCGGATATGATAAGGGAGCCACTTATGATGAATGGATAGAAGCATTTGACGGAAAAGTAAAAGAATTAATTTTACTTGGAGCAACGCGAGATATGATTGCAGCATGTGCCAAAGCACACGGTTTTCAGAATATAAAATATGTTGAGAGTCTTGAAGAAGCGGTCAGCTATTGTGCTGAGAAGGCACAGGACGGTGATGCGGTTCTTTTATCACCCGCATGTGCAAGTTGGGGCATGTTCAAAAATTATGAGGAACGTGGTCGTATTTTTAAAGAATTAGTCAATCAATTATAATCGGTATATCAAGTGTACACGATTTATCTCAAGGAGTGAGTAGCAGGTATGGCAGGAAGCAGAACAAGAGAACGCAGACAAAGGAATAAACCGCAATTCTTTTTTGATTACACTTTATTGTTTATTGTCCTTTTTCTGTTGTGTTTTGGTTTGGTTATGCTATACAGTACAAGCGCTTATGACGGAAATCTTAAATTCGGCGATTCTTCTTACTACTTGAAGAAACAGATGCTTGCGAGTATTATCGGCGTAGTTGTTATGGTAGTAGTTGCGATTGTGGATTATCATTTTTGGGAACATTTTGCGATGATTGCTTATATTGTTTCTGCGGTTTTGATTGCTCTTGTTTTGACACCACTCGGATATTCGGCAAATGGCGCAAGAAGATGGCTGAATTTGGGATTATCCCTACAGCCTGCTGAGGTTGCCAAAGTTGGTATGATTATTTTCTTTGCTGCATTGGTTTGCAAAATGGGCGGACGGATTCGTACCTCGCAAGGTTTTTTGTTTACAATTGCATGGGCGGTGCCGATTGCCGGTGAGATATTGATTATTACAAGGAACCTGAGTTCCGCAATTATTATATTTGGAATTGTATTGATGATGCTCTTTGTAGCAAGCCCGAATTACAAGGGATACATATTAGCGGCGATTGTGACTTTGTTTATTGCAGCGGTCATTGTACTTGCTATTGCAAAAGGGATTATTCCGGAAGATTTGTCTTATCGATTTGCCAGAATTAAGGCATGGCTCAATCCGGAAGCCTATGCAAGCGGTACCGGCTTCCAGACCTTACAGGCACTTTATGCAATTGGTTCAGGCGGTCTGTTTGGTAAGGGACTTGGCGCAAGTATGCAGAAACTGGGCTTCATTCCCGAAGCACAGAATGATATGATTTTCTCGATTATTTGTGAGGAACTTGGACTATTTGGTGCAATTGCGATTATTATGCTTTTTGTACTGTTGGTATGGAGGTTTATGGTCATTGCCAATAATGCGCCGGATTTGTTTGGTGCATTGCTCGTGGTCGGGACAATGGCGCATATTTCCATACAGGTTATATTGAATATTGCTGTTGTTACAAACTCAATCCCGAATACCGGTATTACACTTCCGTTTATCAGTTACGGAGGTTCCTCTATCGTATTTCTTCTGGCAGAGATTGGTTTGGTTTTAAGTGTGTCGCGTGGAATTAGGCTGGAAAAGTAAAATCAAGCAACCGAAGCGATAAGTCTGCATATAATAGAATAAGTGTTGTTAAAAAGAGGAAACAACTTGAATTCTATTATAGTAAACGGTGAACATCCGCTTTTTGGTGAAGTTACGATACAAGGTTCCAAGAATGCTGCACTGCCGATAATTGCAGCAACGGTTTTGATCAAAGGAATTACAACGATTTATAATTGCCCCAGAATTGCGGATATTTATTATATGCTTCGCATTTTACAATTTAACGGATGTGTGGTTCAGTTTAAAGATGCTGTGCTCACGATAGATGCAAGCAAATGTGACGGCTACCGTATTCCGGTGGAATATGCAGACAAGATGCGTTCGTCAATTACACTGTTGGGTGCGCTGCTTGGTCGCAACAAGCATGCTGAGACACCACAACCGGGTGGCTGTGTCATTGGTGCAAGACCAATTGATTTGCATATTGGTGCATTGAAACAAATGAACATATCGTTCAAAACGGACGGACAGTTCCTGTATGCTAAGACAGACGGCATCAAAGGTGCAACAATCAGATTGAAACGTAAAAGTGTGGGAGCAACGGAGAATATCATTTTAGCTGCCGTACTTGCCGAAGGGCGAACACAGATTTATGGTGCAGCAAGAGAACCGGAAATTGTTGCGTTATGTGATTTTTTGAAAAAGGCAGGCGCACGCATCAGTGGCGAAGGAACGGACTATATCATCATAGATGGAGTAAGTGATTTAAACAGCACACAGTATTCTGTTCAGCCTGACAGAATTGTAGCAGGAACCTATTGCCTTGCAGCAGTGGCAACAAGAGGGCAGATTGTATTACAGGAATGTCCACATCATCATTTGGTTGCCTTGATGCAGGTACTTAACAAAATGGGTGTGAGGGCGGAACGAGAAAAGCAGAAGTTATATTTGGATGCACGCAGAGCCAACGCTTCCATACCATATCTTGTAACAAGCGAGTATCCGGGATTTCCGACGGATTTGCAATCGCAACTGATGTCTGTTTTGAGTATTGCAAACGGAAGAAGTGTCATTCGTGAGAATATATTTGAGGAACGATATAAAGTGGCAGCACAACTCCGTATGATGGGCGCATCCATTCGTATTTCAGAAAATGAAGCATATATAGATGGTGTGGAAAGCCTCACAGGATGTCAGGTGACAGCAGAAGAACTACGAGGTGGGGCAGCACTTGTCATTGCGGGACTTGCGGCAAAAGGCAGAACTGTGATTCAAAATGCACATTTTATTGCACGCGGTTATGAAAATATTGTTGGAGATTTAAAAAAACTGGGTGCCTACATTGAGGCGGGATAAGGTGAATTTATATGGCAAATGAGTATACTCCTACGGGATTATCGCATATGCAAAAGATATTTCTGATTATAATTATTGTCTTTCTGGTGATAGGATTTGCATTCCTGTATCTGAAGACAAATTATACCGTAACCAATGTGAAGGTGGAGGGCAACGAACACTATAGCGATGATGAAATCAAGGATATGGTAATCGACGGAAAATACGGAAATTCTACGATATATCTGTTTCTGAAATACAGGAACAAAGAAATCAAAGATATACCGTTTATTGAAACAATGGAAGTGGAACTGAAATCAGCAGATACAATCAATATTCATGTTTATGAAAAGTCGGTTGCCGGATATGTCGAATTTTTGGGAAGATACTTGTATTTTGATAAGGATGGAATTGTGGTAGAGAGTTCCACTGAGCAAATGGAAGGGATACCGTATGTAACGGGACTACATTTTGACCACGTGGTACTGCATGAGAAACTGCCGGTAGAGAATGAGGAAATATTCCGATTAATTCTGAATATTACACAATTACTGACAAAGTACGGAATTTCAACAGACCGCATCTATTTTGACTCAGCATATGACATTACGCTATACTTTGAACAGGTCAAGATATATCTGGGCAACAGCAACAATATTGATGAGAAAATTAATAAGCTGCAATATCTGCTTCCGGAACTGCAGGGGCTGAGTGGGACACTCCATATGGAGAACTATTCCAGCGATACGGAAACCTTTACCTTCCAGAAGGATTAATCTGGTATGAATTGTTGTAAAATAAAGAAAAATTCCGAGAAATTTTCAAAATTAGGTTGATAATTTTTCAAAAAAATTATATGATAGAATAAATGTGAGTTTTTGTAGTTTTTTTTAAATATATGTGTAGCATAAGAAGGAGGAGTATACCTTGCTTGAAATTAAAACGAATGAAGCCGAATCCTCAGCAAAGATTATTGTAGTCGGAGTTGGCGGAGCAGGTAACAATGCTGTTAATAGAATGATAGACGAGAATATCGGAGGGGTCGAATTCATCGGTATCAATACGGACAAGCAGGCATTACAGCTGTGTAAGTCATCAAGACTGTTACAGATTGGGGACAAGTTGACCAAGGGGCTCGGTGCAGGAGCACGTCCGGAGGTTGGAGAGAAAGCAGCTGAAGAAAGTATTGAAGAGATTACCAGTGCGCTTAAGGGTGCGGACATGGTATTTGTCACATGCGGTATGGGTGGCGGAACAGGAACAGGAGCAGCTCCGATTGTTGCAAAGATTGCCAAAGATATGGGTATTCTGACAGTTGGTGTTGTAACAAAGCCATTTAAGTTTGAAGCCAAGACACGTATGGTCAATGCAGTTGGCGGTATTGAAAAGTTAAAAGAGAATGTAGATACATTGATTGTTATTCCGAATGACAAGCTTCTTGAGATAGTAGACAGAAGGACAACCATGCCGGAAGCTTTGAAGAAGGCGGATGAAGTGTTGCAGCAGGCAGTGCAGGGTATTACGGACTTGATTAATGTTCCTGCTTTGATTAACCTTGACTTTGCAGATGTGCAGACTGTTATGCAGGACAAGGGTGTGGCACATATCGGTATCGGTTTTGCAAAGGGCGATGACAAGGCAATCGAAGCTGTTAAGCAGGCAGTTGCAAGTCCTTTATTGGAGACAACCATTGTTGGTGCATCTCATGTTATTATCAATGTTTCAGGTGATATCACTTTGCTTGATGCCAATGATGCAGTTAGTTATATACAGGATTTGACGGGCGACAGTGCCAATATTATATTCGGTGCCATGTATGATGACAGAATGGCAGATGCATGTACGATTACAGTTATTGCAACAGGGCTTGATGTGCAGGCTTCTATCAATGCAGCACAGTCAGCGATGAACAGGTACTCATCGAATTATACATATTCGCAGAGACCGGGTGGTCTGGGAACAGGTATGCCACAGAGTCATCAAATGCCGATGAATGGTATGCCACAGAACAACCAGCAGCAGATGCCGCCGATGCAGCAACAGCAGCCGGGCATGAATACAGCACCACAGCAGCAACCATATCAGGGTGGTATGAACAATATGATGCCACAGAATAATCAGCAGCAGATGCCACCGCAACATCAGGGCATGCAGCCGAATATGCAACAGGGCATGCCGCAGAGCAATCCGTTGCCGACACCGACAACACAGTTCCAGGGTATTCAGCGTCCTCAGGTACCGCTTGAAAGCAAAGTGGAATCAAAGGCAATTAAAATCCCTGACTTTTTGAAGAAAAGTTAATCATTGAGTTTAGACCGTTTGAGAAGAAATTCTCAGGCGGTTTTTTTATTTTACGGACAGACAGTGTTTGACAAATATTTTGCACCTGCCGCGGTATACTGATTCAAAAGGAGGTGGTGGCAGAGTGCGATATGTATGAAATCTATATTGATATGGTTTTTCTTCTGAATCTGTGGCTTGAATTTATGATATTGCGATTAACGGCACGTATATTAAATTACAAGACAAGTACAATCAAAATGTTTCTCGGAAGTATTCTTGCAAGCATCGGAACCTGCATAGTGTACATCATGCCACAACTGCATTATCTGATTAGGTTTCTTTTCCTGAATGTTTTGGTCAATGTGGCAGTGCTTTGGATTGTATTTCGAATCAAGACATTCAGAAGATTGATACGTATGTATGCTGTACTCTATATGGTGTCTTTTTTACTCGGCGGATTTGTGGAGTGGATATGTCAGACTCCATTTTTTATTGGAGAAAGGCAAATGAATCTTTTACAGGTTTTAGTCATTTCCGATGTTGCATACTTGATATTAAGTGTTGGATACAACCTATATCGCAAACTGACAGGGGAACAGCAGTGTCGATATCAGGCAACCATATATTACGGTACCAAACAAGTGTCGGTGATTGGGTTGTTGGATACAGGTAATTCGCTTTTGGAGCCAATCAGTCAAAAACCGGTCAGCATTCTGGACAAGGAACAGGCGCAGCAATTGTGCTATGAAGAGGCGCCACAGAATTTTAGGATTATTCCGTTTTCCTCGCTGGGGAAGCAGAGAGGTATGTTAAGAGGCTTTGAAGCTGAGCGGATGTGCCTCACAAATGATACAAAAACTGTTGAAATTAATAAACCGATAATTGGGGTGAATGAAGGCAGGCCATTACGAATGAGCAGATGCCATCTAATTCTTCATCCTGATTTGATACGATAAGAAGGAGGAGTATATGTTAATTAAGTTTGCTATGCCGGGAAGCTTCCGGTTTAAAATGATTGCACGGCCACCATTGTTCGGAGGGGACAGTGGTGAAATTCATTACATAGGAGGGACGCAGGTTCTGCCTGCACCTTTGGAACGAGAAGAAGAAACCGAAATTATAGGGGATTTGGGGACAAAATACGATCAAGAGGCAAAGACAATTTTGATTGAGCATAATTTGCGTCTGGTAGTCTATATTGCAAAGAAGTTTGATAATACGGGGGTTGGGGTGGAAGACCTGATTTCAATCGGTACCATTGGTTTAATCAAGGCAATTAATACCTTTGACCCGGACAAGAATATCAAACTGGCAACGTATGCATTGCGCTGTATCGAAAATGAGATATTGATGTACCTGCGCAGAAATAACAAGACAAAATTAGAAGTGTCGATTGATGAACCGTTGAATGTGGATTGGGACGGAAATGAATTACTGCTATCCGATATTCTTGGGACAGAAGAGGATGTTATTTATCGTGATATTGAAAATGAAGTGGAACGGAATTTGCTCAATCATGCAATCGGTAAGTTGTCAGAGCGAGAGCGGACAATTGTCAATCTGCGTTTCGGATTGGAATCCGATACAGGAGAAGAACTGACGCAAAAGGAAGTTGCTACTCTGTTAGGAATTTCACAATCCTATATTTCAAGGCTGGAAAAGAAGATTATTAAACGCCTGAAAAAAGAAATTGTGCGGTTTGAATAAATGAATATTTTCTGTGGTTTCTGTGCATGATTTTAGTGACAGAAAAAACAGGAGGCATTCAAGGATATGGTACAGGGAAAAGTAGAAATATGTGGTGTGAATACATCAAAATTACCGTTACTTAAAAATCAAGAAAAGGAAGCATTATTTGAACGGATTCAAAAGGGTGATGAGGAAGCCAGAGAGGAATATATTAAAGGAAATCTGAGGTTGGTTCTCAGCGTCATCAAACGTTTTTCAAGCAGCAACGAAAATGTGGACGATTTATTCCAGATAGGCTGCATTGGATTGATTAAGGCAATAGACAATTTTGACTGTACCATGAATGTCAAATTCAGTACCTATGCGGTGCCGATGATTATCGGAGAAATCCGCCGCTTTTTAAGAGACAACAATGCAATTCGCGTCAGCCGTTCCTTAAAGGATACGGCATACAAAGCAATTTATGCCAGAGAAGGCTTGACCAGACGTAATCTGAAGGAACCGACCATTATGGAGATTGCAACGGAAATCGGCTTGCCGAAGGAGGATGTTGTATTTGCGTTGGATGCCATACAAAATCCAATGAGTCTATATGAACCGGTTTATACGGAAGGTGGCGACACACTTTATGTAATGGACCAAATCAGCGATAAAAAGAACAAAGAAGAAAACTGGATTGAGCAACTTTCTCTGAGTGAGGCAATGAAGAGGTTGGGAAGCAGAGAAAACGACATCATTACATTACGTTTCTTTCAAGGTAAGACACAAATGGAGGTTGCTGAGCACATCGGCATCTCACAGGCGCAAGTTAGCCGTTTGGAAAAGAATGCATTGCGTATTATGAGAAATTATTTATCTGCATAGGACGAAACAACCCCGCATAGGCTGTAAAAAGGCGAATGCGGGGTTGTTTCTTATGCGGTTATCTGAAATGAAGGATAAAGAAGTCATCAGCATACGCTCGTGTAAAAAACTCGGATATATTGCGGACTTGGAAATCGATATCTGTACGGGCTGTGTGAAAGATATCATTGTTCCCGGTAAGAGAAGCATCTGTAACTTGTTTGGCGCAGACAATGAATGTATTATACATTTCTGTCAAATAAAGCAGATTGGTCCGGATATTATACTGGTGGATGTAGACGAATAACATAAAATTGCAAAAACGTAAACCACTCATCAGAAAACATAGAAAAATGGCATATATATGGAAACTTAGAGTTGACATAATACAATATGTTGCTTTATAATCTATTTATGAGTATTTGAACATCTACAAAACTAAAGAGAGAATGAGAGGGAGATACGATGAAATGTCCATTTTGTGGTCACGAGAATACGAGGGTAATCGATAGCCGTCCGGCTGAAGATAATAATTCTATTCGTCGCCGTCGTGTATGCGATGAATGTGACAAGAGATTTACAACTTATGAGAAGGTAGAGACCATTCCGTTGATTATCATCAAGAAAGATAACAACAGAGAGACTTATGATCGCAGCAAGATAGAAGCAGGAGTTTTACGTGCGTGTCATAAGAGACCGATATCAGCAGCTCAGATTAACCAGTTGGTGGATGAAGTAGAAACAGATATTTTCAGCAGAGAAGAAAAAGAAGTTTCCAGTGCAATCATCGGTGAATTGGTGATGAATAAATTGAAAGACCTCGAAGCAGTTGCCTATGTAAGATTTGCTTCTGTATACAGAGAATTCAAGGATTTGAATACATTTATGGATGAACTGAAAAAAGCACTTGAATAAGGGGTTACTTTTTTCGTTAATCTTAGGTACAATATACCAATGTTGCGAACAGCAACAAAATTTCATAAAGAAAGAAGAGGAGTTAACACATGAAAAAAAGAGTATTTACCACTCTCTTGACGTCTGTGTTACTGGCACTGACTATTGCACTGGGCGGATGCTCAGGTGATAAGGCAGGAAATTCTTCGCAGATAATTGTTGGAATACCACAAGATCTAGAAGATAGTCTTGACCCACACGTTGCAGTTGCGGCAGGAACTAAGGAAGTATTATTCAACATGTATGAAGGCTTAGTAAAGCCTGATTCAGATGGAAATTTAGTCCCGGCTGTAGCGAGCGATTATGCAATTTCAGATGACGGTAAGACGTACACATTTACGTTAAGAGACGGCATCAAGTTTCACAATGGCAACCCGGTAACGGTCGAGGACATTCAGTACAGTATAGAAAAATGCGCCGATACCACAAACGGAGAACCGTTGGTACCGGCGTATTCTATGATTACGGCAATTAATACCATAGATGAAAAGACCATAGAGATTGGTTTGTCAGAAATGAATGTAGACTTTCTGGCGTACATGACAACTGCGATTATACCGGCGGACAATGACAGCCCGGATACCAATCCAATCGGAACAGGACCGTATATGTATGTATCACGTTCCCCACAGGAGAATTTTGTCCTGAAACGTTTCGATGAATATTGGGGCGAAAAAGCCAATATCGAGAATGTAATCTTCAAAGTATGTGCCAATGTGGATACTATTGTTATGGATTTACGAGGTGGTTCCATTGATATGTTTGCACGATTGACATCAGCACAGGTGAATGAACTGGGAGACGGTTTCACGATTTACGAGGGAACCATGAACCTTGTGCAGGCACTTTATCTGAACAATGCCATTGAACCGTTCAATGACATCAGAGTACGTCAGGCAATGAGTTATGCAGTGAACCAGCAGGAGATATTTGACCTGACCTTTGACGGTAAAGGAACCGAAATCGGAAGTTCTATGTTCCCGGCATTCCACAAGTATTATGTACCGGAACTGACGGACGTATACAATCAGGACATCGACAAGGCAAAAGAACTGATGAAGGAAGCCGGATATGAAGACGGTTTCTCTATGACAATTACCGTACCGAGTAATTATCAGCCGCATATTGATACGGCACAGGTATTGGTAGAGCAGTTAAAGGCAATCAACATTGATGCAAAGATTGAGTTGATTGAGTGGAGCAGTTGGCTGTCAGATGTATATGCTGACAGAAATTATGAGTCGACCGTGATTGGTGTAGATGCTTCGGAATTAACGGCAAGAGCCTTGCTGGATCGTTTTGAATCCACAGCCGGCAATAACTTTATCAATTACAGCAATGCAGAATATGACAAGCTGTTTGCAGAAGCAATATCCTCTACGGATATGGATAAGCAGATTGAATTGTACAAACAAATGGAGACAATCTTGACAGAGGATGCTGCCAATGTTTATATTCAGGATATGGCAGAGTTTGTTGCATTGAGTGACCGATTTGAAGGTTATACATTCTATCCGTTGTATGTACAGGATATCAGTAAGTTGAAACTACGTCAGTAGAGTATTGGCGTATTTGCAGGATATTAAAAGAGGGCGAGAATATGAAATATGCAGTTAAAAAGTTAACAACACTTATTTTAACCTTACTGCTGGTTTCATTTCTCGCCTTTTTAGCGTTTCAGGTAATCCCCGGTGACCCTGCCATTAAAATGCTTGGTACCAAGGCAACACCGAACAAGTTAGCAGCACTACGTGAAGAGATGGGCTTAAACAGACCGATGCTCATTCGTTACTTTACGTGGCTTAAGGATTTCTTCTTTGGAAATATGGGTACTTCTTATAGTTATCATATGCCGGTTGACAGTATGCTTTCGGGGAAACTTCCGATTACACTTACATTGACCGGTATTTCGTTTTTGATGATTGTGGCAGGCTCCATACCGCTTGGCATCTATACGGCAAAGTATCAGGACAGGCGGTTAACGAAGGCTTTGAATGTCTTAAATCAGATTACCATGTCAATCCCTCCCTTTTTTGTAGGTGTTTTGTTCACCTATTTCTTTGGACTGTTGTTAAGGTGGTTCACACCGGGTGGATTTGTTTCCTATACGACAAATGTATTTAAGTTTGTCGGCTATCTGATTTTTCCGGCAATTTCGATTGCATTACCCAAGATAGCAATGTCAACTAAGATGTTACAGGGTTCTCTGATGACGGAGATGCAGAAAGATTATGTACGTACGGCATACAGCAGGGGCAACCGTACCAAGGGCGTCTTATATCATCATGTACTGAAAAATGCAATGATACCTGTCATCACATTTTTGGGCATGACACTTGCAGATATTGTAGCAGGCAGCATTATCATTGAACAGGTTTTTTCCATACCGGGACTTGGACGACTGCTGATTACATCCATTGCCAATCGCGATTATCCGGTGGTACAGGCCATTATCATGTGTATTGCATTCATTGTCATTATCATTAACTTTGCGGTGGATATCTTATATCAAATTATTGACCCAAGAGTACGAGGACAGTAAATGAGGACGAAAAACAGAGATTACAAATTTTATATTGGCTTCATCATAACGGGAGTGGTTTTACTGCTCGTGGTGTTGGGTGTATTCTATACGCCTTATGATCCGGAAACAATGAGTGCGGCGGACAAATTTGCGGGCATATCATTTCGGCATCTTATGGGCTGCGATAACTTCGGTCGAGATATCTTCAGCCGTATTTTAAAGGGTGCAGGCACCACTTTATTCATTGCACTGTGTACGGTTTTAATCGGCGCTGGTGCAGGAACGGTACTTGGTGCAGTGACGGGATATTACGGTGGCTTGCTGGATGAAGTATTGATGCGGGTAAATGATGCAGTGCTTGCATTTCCGAGTATCCTTGTAGCGCTTGTATTTATCAGCGTTATGGGAAGCGGAAAGTATAATGTTATCATTGCGCTCGGTATTGTATTCATTCCGAGTTTTGCGCGTATTGTCAGAGGCGAATTCATACATTACAGAAATTTAGATTATGTGCAGAGTGCAAAGTTAATGGGGGCTTCGGATCTTCGCATTATGTTTGTGCATATTCTGCCAAATGCATGGCCGGTCATCTTGTCATCGGTCATTATCGGATTTAACAATGCAGTACTTGCAGAAGCGAGTATGAGTTTTCTCGGAATTGGCGTACAGCCACCAGATGCAAGTCTTGGACGTATGTTATCGGAAGCACAGGCATTTTTGTTCTCGGCACCCTGGTATGCTTTCTTTCCGGGGTTGATGATTGTATTGATGATATTGGGGTTTGCACTACTGAGTGACGGGTTGAAGAGGTAATGGCTTGAAGAGATAGTGGTTTAATGAGGTGATGGATATGTTGGAAGTGACAGACTTAAATATTGAATTTCATGATCACCTAATTCCGGAGACGGTTGTCTTCGATTTTGACATGCATATGGATGCAGGAGATATTGTCGGAATTGTTGGAGAGTCAGGCTCCGGAAAGACGATGACGGCACTTGCAATTGCAGGGCTTTTATCGCGCCATGACATGCAAAAAAGAGGACAGATAGTGTTTGAGGGTGTTGATTTACTGACCTGTGAGCGTGCAATACTACGTGGTATCCAGGGAAATGATATCAGTATGGTATTCCAGGAGCCGATGACTTCCTTAAACCCGGTCAAAAAAATCGGCTGGCAGGTGGAAGAAAGTTTGAGAATACATCATGCAGATTTAACCCCTGAGGAGCGTTATCAAAAAGCAATTCAGGTACTTCGAGATGTTGGTTTGGATGAGCCAGAGAAATTGTATCGGATGTACCCACATGAATTGTCCGGTGGTATGAGACAGCGCGTTATGATTGCAGCAGCACTGATTTGCAATCCAAAGTTGCTGATTGCGGATGAACCCACAACAGCGCTGGATGTGACGGTACAGGCACAGATTATTGATTTACTGAAGGATATCAACCAAAAACAAGGCACGGCAATTCTATTTATATCACATGATTTGAGTTTAGTGAGACAGTTGTGTAGTCGTGTTATTGTGATGTATCAGGGAAATATTGTGGAGCAGGGCGAAGCCGAGGAGATATTCAATCATCCTAAAGAAGCCTATACGCAGAAACTGATTGCGGCCATTCCGAAGATTACAAGAAAGAAGTAACTTTTATTCGTTGCTACTATTACAAAGAGGGCTTCTTATGCCGATAAATAAAGTGAGGTCTATATGCCGGAACAGATATTAGAAGTGAAACACCTAAATGCATATTATAAAGAGAAGAGTACTCTGTTTGCAAGCAAGCAATCTCGTAAACAGATTTTACATGACATTACTTTTTCGATGGAGCGCGGTGAAATACTCGGACTTTTAGGAGAGAGCGGATGCGGTAAATCAACCCTTGGCAAGGCTGTTCTTGGCATGGTAAAGGATATTGAAGGTGATATCATTCATCATTCTAAGTATCCGCAAATGGTATTCCAAGATCCGTACGGTTCTCTGAATCCTGCAAAAAAGGTTGGTTGGATGATAGAAGAACCATTGCGTATCAGAGGCGGATTGAGCGACGAAGAGCGCAATGCAAAGGTGCTCAGAAGACTAAAAAGAGTTGGATTGGAAGAAAAACTTGCAGAACGCTATCCAAATGAATTATCAGGCGGACAGAGACAGCGAGTGTGTATTGCAGTAGCACTTGCACTAAATCCGCAACTGCTGATTGCAGACGAACCGGTTTCTGCACTGGATGTGACGGTGCAGGCACAGATTATTGATTTGTTGCTACAGATTAATAAGGACTTAGGAATTGCAATGCTGTTTATATCACATGATTTAAAGGTCGTTTATCAGATGTGCTCGCGCGTTATGGTAATGAAGCAAGGCGTGATTGTGGAACAGGGAAATATCGATGATGTTTATTTTTATCCGCAGCATGAATATACAAAACAATTACTCCGTTCCGCAGGTATTAAAGAAGGCATTGAAGAATGATAAAATGTGATTGCAAAATTAGTACTTTAGTAGTATAATTATTTGTAACAGATTATGTTAATCAAATCTGTTGCGGGGGAATATAGGAAAGAAGGGGAGTGCTTCATATGGCAATTAACGGATTAAGCGGTCAATATGATTTATTCCAGAATTTTAACAGTCAAAATGCATTGAGCAAACTGCCTACCATCGGTCAGGATGAACCGAAGGTTCAAGAGCAGCAGGCTCCTTTACGTGAACAAGAACAAGAGGCTGCACCGCAAGCCGCCCAAACCTTATCACCGGCACAGGAAGATGCGCTGGGACTTCGTTCGGCGGTTTCTAATCTTGAAGATATTTCGTTAGACTTTAATCCCAATGCGGAGACTAATCTTGTAGGGCGAGACAGCAATCTGGCTGACTTGGATGTTGAGAAAGCGATTTCGGATATGAAGAAGGATTCGATTTTGGAACAGTACCAATACTTTGTGGGTGACAGTAAGACAAGTTTGGTGAATGATGAGGACGGTCTGGTATTTCAGAAGTTCCCAATGGATTTGTTTTGAACAGATATGAGATGAGGACAACGGAAGTTGTCCTTTTTTGATTTACATCTTTGCAATGATTTGATAGAATAAGTGGACAGACAGGAGCGAACACAAAAATGAAACATTTAAAGAACAAAAGAGTAGGATTACTTGCAGGATTTGGACTGCTTATTACGGCGGCAGCATGGGGATTTGGATTTGTAGTAGTTAAGAATTCATTGGATTATATTCCGCCGACCTATATGCTGGCATTTCGATTTACCATTGCAGCAATCGGATTGCTGCTTGTATTTTGTAAAAGATTAAAGAATATTACAAAGGATATGATGAAACACAGCGCATTGCTTGGATTATTGTTGTTTTTAGCCTATTTAATTCAAACGATAGGCTGCAATTATACAACAGCAGGTAAAAATGCTTTCCTGACAACAGTATATGTGATTTTGGTTCCCTTTTTCCATTGGCTGATTAATAAAAAACGACCGGATAAGTACTGTATTATTGCGGCATTTGTGGCGCTTGTCGGTATCGGACTTTTGACGCTTGAGGGTGATTTGTCAGTTAATATCGGGGATATGTTGACACTGTTATGCGGTGTTGTTTATGCGTTGCATATTATATATATTGATCGATTTACGGAAAATGAGGATCCGGTTTTATTGGCAGTGTTACAAATTTGTTATGCAGCAATCTTTTCATGGATTACAGCGCCGATATTTAACGGTGGATTTCCTGCAGGTGCATTTAACTCATCAGTTATCATAGGTATGCTGTACTTGGGACTGTTCAGTACCATGATGGCATTTTTACTGCAAAATGTATGTCAGAAATATCTGCGTCCGGCTACGGCATCTCTCTTGATGTCAACAGAGTCAGTTTTTGGCGTAGTTGGTTCTGTACTAATATTAGGAGAAGTGTTGGATATTAAAATGGCGGTTGGCTGCATCTTGATTTTGGGCGCTATTGTTTTTAATGAGACAAAACCCGGCAAGAAAGAAGCGAAAAAAGAAGCGAAAGCCATAGAAGTGGGTGAATGATGTTTCAAAAATTCTATCCGGATTCCTTTGAGGAGTCTACTTACAAAATTGATTTTGAGGGATTATATGCGGTGGGATATCGTGGCATTATATTTGATATTGACAATACGTTAGTGCCTCACGGCGCACCGGCTGATGACAAAAGTATTGCGTTGTTTAAGCGTCTTAGAGAAATTGGATTTCAAATGATGCTTTTGTCCAATAATAAAGAGCCACGCGTCAAGTCATTTAATGATGATGTGAAGGCTTCCTACATCTTTAAGGCAAATAAGCCGATGACGGCAGGCTATCTGAAAGCAATAGAGCAAATGCAGACGACAAAACAGACAACTGTTTTTGTGGGAGACCAACTCTTTACGGATGTATGGGGCGCTAAGAATGCAGGGATTTACAGTATCTTAGTAAAGCCGATTCATCCGAAAGAAGAAATACAAATTGTGCTGAAACGAATATTGGAACGAATTGTTCTTCATTTTTATTTCAAAAAAGTCAAACGTGAACGTGAGAAGGGAGTGGCGGATGCAGGAAATAAACGGTAATACAAAAATACTTGGTATCATTGGCAAGCCGGTAAAACATACCTTGTCTCCGCGCATACACAATTTTCTTGCGCAGGCACTGGAACACGATTTGGTATATCTGCCGTTTGAAGTGGATGAAGATATTCGCGCAGCAATCAAGGGTGCCTATGCACTCGGAATTGTAGGAATGAATGTGACGGTACCCTATAAAAGTGCGGTGATTGCGGAACTGACAGAGGTGGAAGGGCTTGCTTCAAAAATCGGAGCGGTTAATACGTTAGTTCGCACAACAGAGGGATATAAGGGCTATAATACAGATATATTGGGATTGAAGCGCGAACTTACGGAGGAAGGAATTTTTCTAAAGAATGAACGTGTGATTATAGTGGGCGCAGGTGGTGCGGCGCGGGCAACAGCATTCCTATGTGCCGAAGAAGGGGCAGAACATATCTATATTCTGAACAGAAGTCTTAATAAGGCACATGAGTTGGCGGAGGATATAAACTGCAGTCTATCAAAACCGGAAGACTATGTACAGGCACTGGAACTTTCAGAGTATGAGAAGCTTAGCGGTGACGGTTATATTGCATTTCAATGCACATCTGTCGGACTGAGTCCTAATGTGGATGAAGTTGTAATAGAGGATAAAGCGTTCTATCAGAAGTTAAAGGTTGCTGTGGATTTGATTTATACACCTCAAACCACAAAGTTTATGAAGTTAGCAGCACATGAAGGCTGTCAGGCACTTAATGGTATGCGGATGTTGATTTATCAGGCGGTTGCTTCCTATGAGTTGTGGACGGGAGCACAGATAGAAAAGAATTTGATAGACCAAGTTACTACATTACTATAAAATATTATGCATGAAATATTATGCATGAAAAAGTTTGCGCGAAATGGCATATATGGAATGAGAGGTGTGCAAGGGTTATGAATTTAATTTTAATCGGATTTATGGGGTCCGGGAAGACAACGGTCGGGCAACTGCTTGCACAGACGCTTGGCTTTACATTTGCGGATACCGATCAATTGATTGAAGCAGGGGAAGAAATGACCATATCTGAAATCTTTGAAAAAAACGGAGAAGGATACTTCAGACAATTGGAAACTCTGATTATGGAAGAGATATCGAATACAATGCAGGATACGGTGCTTTCTGTTGGTGGCGGACTTCCGATGACAGAGAAAAATCATAAGTATTTAAAAAAAATCGGAAAAGTGATATACTTAAAGGTAAGCGAGCAGACAGTAATCGAACGTCTGAAAGGCGAGAGCGGCAGACCACTTTTGTCGGGAGACGATGCAACGGAAATGATATACAGGCTTTTGTCTCAGAGGCATCCAACCTATCAGATGTTAGCTGATGTGGTGATTGATACAGATGATATGCAGATAGAAGAGGTGGTTGATGAAATCATCAGACAAAATCTGTTGAATGAAGAAGGGAACAGGTGAGACTATGAAGATATTAGTGATTAACGGTCCTAATCTTAATTTCTTAGGAATACGTGAGGTGGATGTATACGGAAGAGAAGATTATGATGTGCTGCGTCAGTTGATTGCAAAGAAAGCGGCAGATGAGAATATTTTGGTTGAGACCTTTCAAAGTAATCATGAGGGTGCCATTATTGATAAGTTGCAGGCAAGTTATTATGAGGAAGAAGTGAAGGGGATTGTTATCAATCCGGGAGCATATGGTCATTACAGTTATGCAATCATGGATGCACTTACTTCTATTCCTACACCGAAGGTAGAAGTTCATATTTCAAATATCAAGGAACGTCCTGAAGAATGGCGGCATAAAACGGTGACAGCGGATGCTTGTGACCACTTAATTTATGGGCATGGATTTAACGGATATTTGGAAGCAATGGACTGGTTAATTGCATTTAATGACAAGAAATGAAAAAAGTTGTTGAAATATACGGGCATTTATTATAAACTAGTAACGAATTGTTTAACGGAACGTAATTGAAGGAGGAATATCTAAATGATATCAGCAGGCGATTTCAGAAATGGCTTGACACTTGAAATGGACGGTAATATTTATCAGATTATCGAATTTCAGCATGTGAAACCGGGCAAAGGCGCAGCTTTTGTTAGAACAAAATTAAAAAATATTATTAATGGCGGTGTAGTTGAGAAGACCTTCCGTCCTACGGAAAAGTTTCCGGCAGCACGTATTGATAGAAATGACATGCAGTATCTATATGAAGACGGTGACCTGTTCCATTTTATGAACATGGAGTCTTATGAGCAGATTGCTCTTGACAGGGAGACCGTAGGCGATGCACTTAAGTTTGTAAAAGAAAACGAAATGGTTAAGGTATGTGGACATAACGGAAACGTTTTTGCAATTGAAGCACCTTTGTTCGTTGAACTTGAGATTACGGATACAGAGCCCGGATTTAAGGGTGATACGGCACAGGGAGCAACCAAGCCCGCAGTCGTAGAGACAGGAGCAACTGTATATGTACCGCTGTTTGTAGAACAGAATGATGTGATTAAAATTGATACCAGAACAGGTGAATATTTATCCAGAGTATAGGATAATCACTTGATAATTTTTTAGTTTTTGACTAATAGGAGAGCGTATAGCTTTCCTATTTTATTTTTGGAAAAAAGGTGCTTACAGGGAGTGTCGGTCATACCACAGGAAAAGGAGAAGAAGGTATGATGGAACAGGAATTTATGGAGGAAGTAAGAAGCAGCATTGCAGATTATATGGGTGAGGATGTTGTCGTGACACTTAATTCAATTTTAAAGAATAACGCAATTGTATTGAATGGGTTGTCTATTATGGAAAAGGAGAGGAGCATGGCTCCGACGATTTATTTGGATGAACTGTATGAGCAGTTTCAAAAGGGGAGAGATTTTTCTAATATTATTTATGAGATTATCGGTCTGTATGAAAAGCATAAAGAGGGAGTCGACGTAGATGTGGATTTCTTTGCGGATTATCAGAAAGCGAAAGAAAGGATTGTATGTAAGCTTGTAAGTTATGAGAAAAACGAAGCATTTTTGAAAGAGGTGCCGTATATTCGTTTTCTGGATTTGGCTGTTATTTTCTATTGTCTGGTTGCAAGCGACAGCATTGGCTCAGCAGTGATTATCATATACAATCGTCATATGGAACTGTGGCATATTACGGTGGAAGAACTATATGAAAAGGCAAAATGGAATACACGCCATTTGCTGGGATGTCAAATCAAACGATTGGTAGATGTGTTGCGGGAAAATTTGATTAACAATATGGAAACTGATTTGCCGGATTTGTTTGAGCATTGTAATGAAGCAGGGATGACCGAAGAGGGGACAACTGAGTTTATCTCGGGAATGGTAGATCATATTTGTGGTGATGAGGGAGATGCTTCAATGTATGTGTTGTCTAATCAGAGGCAATTAAACGGAGCGGTATGCATCATTTATCCGGATGTACTTGCAGACTTTGCAGCAGAAATGGAGCAAGATTTATATATCATTCCGAGCAGCATCCATGAGGTGCTTTTACTGCCCACAAGAGAAGAAGATGCGGCGGAGAGATTGTCGGAAATGGTGCGAGAAGTCAATTCTACACAGGTTGAGGCGGATGAGATTCTGGCAAACCATGTGTATTTCTATTCGCGGCTTAATCAGAAGGTAAGTGTATTGTAATATCATGGGCATCTCACTGCCATGCAGCGAGAACTCTCCCAAGATTGTAATAATTGTAACATTTTCATAATATTTTCATTTGAATTTTTATGTATGCTATGGTATGATAAACAATGTGTGAAAATGCTTTGCACGATATGGTTTATTTGCACTCGTAGCTCAGGGGATAGAGCAGTGGTTTCCGGTGCCATGTGTCGGGGGTTCGAATCCTCTCGGGTGCAGCGCTCTATGCTAAGAGGAGCAGACGAATGCAGCAGAGTATGTAACTGGAAAGGATGTAGATATGGGTATGTCAACAAACGGAATAAAGGAATTTTTTGCAAAGAACTATCGGTATTTTATAGTGGGCGGATTATTTGTTATTCTTGTTGTTTTATTGATTGTTTTTGCATTAAAGAACAAAGATAAAAAAGCAGAGGGTGATGATGCAGCAGTTGCAGCAGAGGCTCTTGAGGAAAGCAGTATAGAGGTTCCGACCGATCGTTATGAAGTGGATGCTTATCCTGCAGTCAATACATTATTAGAGAATTATTGTGATGCAAGTGCAGCAGGTGATGCTGATACAATGGCAACTTTGTGTAATTCAATGACAGATGAAGAAAGAATCAGAACACAGGTAACGGCAAAGTATTATGACGGTTTTCAAAATTATGTGGTCTATACAAAAGCAGGTCCTGTTGAGAACTCTTATCTTGCAATTGTAGGCTATGATATTAAGTTCAAAGATATCGATACACTGGCACCGGCCTTGGCATCTATTTATGTATGTACAGATGAGACGGGCGCATTGTATATCAATAAGGATACCCCTGATGAGGATGCAGCAGCATATTTTAAGGCGCTTTCAGTGCAGGATGATATTGTTGAATTATTGAATACAGTTGAAACAAAATATGCAGAAGCACTGGCTTCTGATGAAGCACTTAAGACATTGACAGCCGGCTTAAAAGATCAGATTAATGCTGAAGTTAAGGAAAAACTTGCAGAGGCGGCAGCGGCAGCGGCAGCACCGGTAGAGGAAGTCGTTTCAGAGAATGAAGCACCGCCGGTTACCACTTACGAAGCAACAGATACCGTTAATATCAGAAAGTCTGCAAGTACAGAAGCAGATTCACTTGGCAAGGCGGCAATAGGTGATACGTTTACAGTATTGGAAGAATTGGAAAATGGTTGGAGCCGCGTTACGTATAATGACGGCGAAGCATATATTAAGACAGAATTCTTGGAACCTGTAGAAGAAGCACCTGCGGATGGAACAGAAGGTGGTGAGGAAGCAGGTGGAGAAGATACAGGCGGTGAAGAAGAACCTACGGCAACGACTTCAACAACTTCCGGCAAGGTAACAGTCAAGGAAACGGTTAACATCAGAGAAAGTGCCAGCGAAACAGGCAATAAACTCGGTGTTGCATACAGAGGCGAACAGTTTGATTTGATTGAGAAAGAAAATGATTGGTGTAAGATTACCTATAAGGGTAAGACAGCGTATGTAAAAGCAGATTTTGTTGAATAAGTAAACGAAATGAATCATAATAGAAAGTGCTGTTTCGAAGGTGTTCGAAATGGCACTTTTTTAGTGTAATTGCTGACGAGAGTTTTTGGTATAATATGGCCTTACTTTGCGAATACTATCAGCACAATTATAGTATGAGGAGTGATGAGACATATGAAGCAGGCAGATAAGAAAATTTTGAAAGAGATACAGAAAAATGCACAGATGGGGATTGAGGCAATTCAGACCATTAACAATAAAATCTATGATGACGGATTGGCTCTTGACTTAAATAAGCAGGCTTTGAAATACACAGAATACAGGAACCGCGCAGAGGGAATATTGCGCGAGGCAAAAGAAACTCCTTATTACGAAAGTACCTTCGAAAGAGGAATGTTAAAAGCGGGAATTCATATGAACACAATGTTAAACACAAGTACCGGACATATGGCAGAATTGATGATACAGGGTAGTAATCGTGGTATCACCGATATGTGTAAGGCAATCAATCACAATGAGGATGCAAGTAAATACTCTATGGAGATTGCCAAGGAATTGATGGATTTTGAAGAGCAAAATATTGAACGTATGAAATTGTATCTGTAGAATAGATGAAAAAATAAAAAAATTGAAAAAAGTACTTGTCAAGTAACAAATTACGTTATATAATCTGCTTTAGGCAAAGGCGTCTACAGACATAGTGTTATCTATGTCTATTGACGTTTTTTTTGTTGTTGTGTCATAATACAATAGCAGCGGGGAACAAATCACATACCAAATAGGAGGAACGAAAAATGTCATACGTTGATGAAGTATTCAGTATGGTGGTAGAGAAAAATCCGTCACAGCCGGAATTCCACCAAGCAGTAAAAGAGGTTTTGGAATCTCTGAGAGTTGTAATTGAAGCAAATGAGGATGCATACAGAAAAGATGCATTACTTGAGAGAATCGTAACACCGGAAAGACAGTTACTGTTCAGAGTACCTTAGGTAGACGACAAGGGACAGGTACAAGTAAACAATGGTTTCCGTGTACAGTTTAATTCAGCAATCGGACCTTACAAGGGTGGTCTTAGACTTCATCCTTCTGTTAACTTGGGTATTATCAAATTCCTTGGATTTGAGCAGATCTTCAAAAACTCACTGACAGGACTTCCGATTGGCGGAGGTAAAGGTGGTTCAGACTTTGACCCGAAGGGCAAATCAGACAGAGAAGTAATGGCATTCTGCCAGAGTTTCATGACAGAACTTTGCAAATACATTGGCGCAGATACAGATGTACCTGCAGGTGATATCGGAACAGGTGCAAGAGAAATCGGATATCTGTTTGGACAGTATAAGAGAATCCGTGGATTGTATGAAGGTGTTTTGACCGGAAAAGGTCTTTCATACGGCGGTTCACTTGCAAGAACAGAAGCAACAGGATATGGTTTGTTATACTTAACAGAAGAAATGTTAAAGTGTAATGGTTCTGATATCAAGGGTAAGACAGTTTCTGTTTCAGGTTCAGGTAATGTTGCAATCTATGCAGCACAAAAGGCACAGCAGTTGGGTGCAAAGGTTGTGACTGTATCAGATTCAACAGGTTGGATTTATGATTCGGAAGGTATTGATGTAGCACTTCTTAAGGAAGTAAAAGAAGTGAAACGTGCAAGATTGACTGAATACGCTGCTGCAAGAAAGAGCGCAGAGTATCATGAGGGCAAGGGCGTATGGACAGTTAAGGTTGACGTAGCACTTCCTTGTGCAACACAGAACGAATTGAATTTGGACGATGCTAAGACACTTGTAGCAAATGGTGTTAAGGCAGTATGTGAAGGCGCTAATATGCCTACTACATTAGAAGCTACAGAATACTTACAGAAGAACGGTGTATGGTTTGTACCGGGTAAGGCAGCTAATGCAGGTGGTGTTGCAACAAGTGCACTTGAGATGAGCCAGAACTCAGAGAGATTAAGCTGGACATTTGAAGAAGTTGATTCTAAACTTCAGAACATCATGGTTAATATCTTCCATAACCTTGATGATGCAGCTAAGAAATACGGCATGGCAGGCAACTATGTTGCAGGTGCCAATATCGCAGGCTTCTTGAAAGTTGCAGAGGCGATGATGGCACAGGGTATTGTATAAGAGATAAAACAGAACGCCCACGGAAATCAATCCGTGGGCGTTTTTTGATTGTGCGCCTGGCGGCGCACGTTTCTAATGGGTGAAAGTCCCTAGTCTACCCTAGTAGTGGGAAGGACATAGCCAAGACCAAGGGTGTCCACCGCGAGGTGGAATCTGAAGGAAGGTGGAGGCAAATCTCTGGTCTGACG
>DATESB010000063.1:0-2001 GCA_035271065.1 Lachnospiraceae bacterium
TCATCTAACCACCTTCTGATATCTTTGCAGACACTATCCAAAACAAAGAAATCAATATTGCAGACAAACCCATTACGTTCAAATATCGGGATAAATTCAATCGGTGACAGAATGCGCTCATCGGTTTTCCAACGCACCAGAGCTTCTGCACCACTGATACAGTAATTCTGCAATTCTATCTTAGGCTGATAATATACCATAAATTCGCCGTCATTCAGAGCATCCTGCATTCTGGCTTCAATATCCTTCTCGCGTAGGAACTGATTATGGATTTCCTCATTATAATAGGTAATATCTGACTCTTTATTTTGTCTGGAAATGGAATAAGCAGCAATGGCGTATTCCAAAGGAAGCTGTACAATTCGGTCAGTTTCCTTGATTTGATAAACGCCGATACTGAAAGCAATCTTCTGTTGAATGCTTTCGCGGTTATATTGTAAATCAACCTCCAAATCCTGCAATATGTCCAGATATTTTTGAAGATTTGTATTTCTTACGATGACAGCAAAGTTATCGTTGATTAAGCGAGCAACAATCTGGTCATCTGACATCTCGTGTGTCAATTTTTTTAGTTTTTCTGCTATCTGCACCATTGCCTGATTGCCGAGTTCATGTCCGTACTTTTGATTAATCAGTTTGAATTTGTAGGCACTCATATACAAAACAGTGTATTTGTGAGCAATCTGCTGTGACATCATGGCTTCCAATGTCTGCGTAAATCCGGTCAGATTGACAAGACCGGTAGCTTCGTCATGAGCAACAGCCATTTTTGCTTCATACAGGTATTTGGTGCGACCGGTGTAGAGCAGCAGAAATCGAGCCATGTCATCCATGTTCAGTTTATCCGATTCATCCCACTCAACAGAACTGTCGACCTTCCAAAATTGGATGTGTGTATCCGCATCATTGACAACAGAATGAACGAACTCGTAATCCGGTTCGTTGAGCATTCTTGTATCGTATTTTTTGTAGGGGGTAAATTCTTTGAGCAGAATATCCTGTCCGTCAAATGCAACATGAATTTGACCGATTTTCATTTCATCTGCAACGTATGCAATTCCACGTGGGAGCGCAGAAACATCAGCATTTTTATCAAATACCGTCTCTAAAAAACTTGATATCTTTCGATCAAGCTTAGGTTCGTGCCCCGTATAATCCCTTTTTGTTCCAACCATGTGTGTTTATTCCTTTGTGCTTTTATTCTAAGTAATGCTAAGTAAACAACTTTTCAAACTTTTTCAAAATCAAAAGGAAAATGTCTTCATTCACTGCTTCAATCCAGCAGGATGAACGGTGAGAGCCCTCAATGACATATTTACTGAGGATGCCTCGTAAAATATCGATATCCGTCAACTTTGCAGACTCTATCATATTGCGTGAGTCAGCAGGTGACTTGATGTGATTACGTGTAAAAACATATGGATAATTCCGGTCAAGAAAGGTACTGTTTTTTGCTTCTTTTACGAAAGCCAACAGAGTGGGCTCATAGGTAGGGAATGGAATCGTTTCCGAACCTGGCTCTCCTCTATAAATATTCGATACAGATTGACCGCGTTTTGCCTCGAACCAAGAAAGATATCGAAGCAGGCGAAGTGCATCCGGTTTGTATTTGATTAAGATTTCTTCTTTTAGGCTGTTTTCATGTGTAATCATGGTGAACACCTCGCTTATATTCTCTCAAATCAAGGCAACTTTAGCAATGGTACAAAAGTACTACTATCACAAAGGCTGATAATATATTATAATGAATACTATGAAGTTAATCAAGTCAAATCTACTTTTAATAATTGAATATGCCGTTCTTCTTGCAGTTGCAGTTTGTTTTTTACTTCTGTTTTCTTTGTGGACGACGCCACTCCTGCCAAAATGGTATGGCTGTGATGCATCATTCTTTTCTATGGCGGGGCGCGGTATTTTGGAAGGTTGGGTACCCTATGTGGATTTTTTTGATTTGAAGGGACCCTATTTTTTCTTTTTACAGGCATTGGGGCAGTTGATGCA
>DATESB010000064.1:0-3598 GCA_035271065.1 Lachnospiraceae bacterium
GTCGATAAAGTATATATGATACATGGTGTTGATTCGTTGAAACTTGCAACTGAAATCAGCAAAGAGGCGGTTAAGAAAAACGTAACCGTTCGAATACTGATACAGGTTAATATTGCCGAAGAAGATACCAAATTCGGAATACATGCTTTGGAAGCAGTTGACTTGATTACGGAGATTGCAAAACTTCCGGGAATTCAAATCAAAGGTTTGATGACAATTGCACCATATGTAGAGGTTTCTGAGCAAAATCGACAATATTTTCACAAAATGAAGCAATTATCTGTTGACATAATACGTAAAAACATTGATAATGTTAATATGGATTGTTTATCAATGGGGATGACAGGTGATTACCGAGTTGCAATCGAAGAGGGTGCCACGTATGTGAGGGTAGGTACAGCCATTTTCGGTGAACGAAATTACTTGTAGTCATAAGAAATAGAAGTATTACAAAAGGATGGGAGATTAATATGGGAGTTCTGGACAAGTTCTTAAATGCGATGAGACTTAACGACGAGGATTATGATGATTACGATGATGATTATTTCGACGATGAAGACGATTACATGGAACCGCCGAAGAAGAAACCTGTAAAGCAGCCTGAAATGCATAATATGGACGAGCCTGAGGAAGAGAAACGTGTTCGCCCGGCTCCAAAAGTAACACCAATGCGCTCGGCAGGTAAGGTAAGAACAACAGCAAGCGGTATGGAGGTATGTGTGATTAAACCGACATCTGTAGAGGATGCTCGTGAAATCACAGAAACACTTTTGGCCAACAGAACTGTTGTGTTGAATCTGGAAGGATTAGATGTAGATATTGCACAAAGAATCATCGACTTTACATCAGGATCTACATTTGCAATCAGTGGTAATTTGCAGAAGATATCTCATTACATATTTATCATAACTCCGAGAAGTGTTGAAATTTCCGGTGATTTTCAGGAAATCTTATCCGGAGCATTTGATGTTCCGGCTTTGAATAACAGATTCTAATCAAGTAAATGAATCATCAAAAAAGAGTCGCAAGCGGCTCTTTTTTTGAGAGAAAGGAATTATTCCTATGTCTTATGAAATATCCGTAAGCTGCAAGAAATCCAATTTAAAGGAAGAATGCTATTCTATTCAAATTGAAGCAGACTATTCAAAACTGACAGAGACCGTGAAAGGCATTATGGCGCCGGGACAGAAGATTTGTATTGTAACAGATTCTAATGTTGAAAAGTTGTATGCAGAGGAAATAAAGTCATTACTGCAGCCATTATTCAGTGAGGTATTTGTATACTCGTTTGAAGCCGGAGAGCAGCAGAAAAATATCATGACGGCAATTGATTTGTTTTCCTATTTGATTGAAAAAAATGTGAACCGTTCAGATATGTTGTTGGCACTTGGTGGCGGCGTGGTAGGTGATTTGACCGGATTTGTGGCTGCAACCTATATGAGAGGTATTCGATTCATTCAGGTTCCGACTACTTTATTATCGCAGGTAGACAGCAGTATCGGCGGCAAAACAGGTGTGGATTGTAAGCAATATAAGAATATGGTTGGCGCTTTTTGGATGCCATGTCTTGTCTATATGAATACAAGCGTATTGCAAACACTTCCGATACGCGAGTTTTCGGCCGGCATGGGTGAGGTTATGAAATCAGCTTTAATCAAAGATGCCGATTATTATGAATGGTTGATTTCTAATTTCAATGAAATCAACAATCAAGAACAAGAAGTATTGGAAGAAATGATTTATCGCTGCTGTTTAATTAAAAAACGTGTTGTTGAGAAGGATCCAACAGAGCAGGGAGAGCGTGCCTTACTCAATTTCGGACATACGCTTGGACATGCGATAGAAACCTCAAAAGGCTTTACATTACTGCATGGAGAATGTGTAGCCCTCGGATGTGTGGCAGCTGCATATATTTCATGGAAGAAGGAATTGCTTTCTATGGAAGAGTATTATGAAATCAGGGACATGTTTGTTCCGTTTGGACTGCCGATTTCCATAGAAGATATCAATCCGGAACAAATTGTGAAACTGACAGCTTCAGATAAGAAAGCAGAGTCCGGACACATTAAGTTCATTTTATTAAAGAAAATCGGAAAAGCAGTGATTGATACATCTGTCACCGAAGAAGAGATGCTTTCCGCAATTAATGAAATCTATTACAAGGAAGAGAGTGCCAATGACTAAGAGAATGATTCGATTTATCATAGAACTGGTATCAATTGCATTGTTGATTGTACTGGATCAGATTACAAAAATATGGGCTGTTGCCACATTAAAGGGTGGAAATATCATTGAGTTGATACCCGGAGTATTAGAATTTAATTATCTGGAAAATAAGGGCGCGGCATTTGGGATTTTGCAGAATCGACAAACGGTTTTTGTAATAGCTGGTGCAATTATACTGTTTTTCCTGATTTTTATTCTTTTCATTATGCCGCAACAAAAGAAATACTACGCTGCAAATGTCATATTTGTATTGATTGCTGCAGGGGCAATCGGCAATATGATTGACAGGGTTAGATTGAATTATGTGATTGATTTTATTTATTTCAGATTAATTGACTTTCCGGTATTTAATGTTGCTGATATGTATGTGTCAGTCTCAACCGTGGTACTGTGTCTGTTGATATTATTCTATTATAAAGAGGAAGACTTGGCTGTATTTGTACCGAAGAAGAAAGATAAAACAATATGATGGAATATGAATATGTTGTAGAAGAGCAATTTGTAAATACAAGAGTTGATAAATGCATTGCGGATGTATTCAGTGATTTGTCGCGCTCTCATATACAGAAATTGATGAAAGAAGAGAAAATTACCGTAAATGATGTAGTTTGTAAGGCAAATTACAAGGTGAAGTTCGGTGATGTTCTTTTCTTTTGTGTGGAAGACGCGGTTGAACCTGAAATAATGGCAGAGGATATCCCGCTTGACATTTTATATGAAGATAAAGACCTGATTGTTGTCAATAAACCAAAGGGTATGGTGGTACATCCTGCTCCCGGACACTATACAGGCACTTTGGTCAATGCCATTATGTTTCATTGCAAGGAGGAACTGTCTGGGATTAACGGCGTAATGCGCCCCGGTATTGTGCATCGTATTGATAAAGATACAACCGGCTCTTTGCTGGTATGTAAAAACGATTTCACACATAACGAAATAGCGCGACAATTAAAGGAACACAGTATAAAAAGGAAGTATGAAGCAATTGTATGCGGTAATATAATTGAAGAGGACGGAACAGTTGATGCACCAATCGGAAGACACAATACAGAACGTAAAATGATGTCTACAAGGGCTAAAAATGCCAAGACTGCAGTCACACATTATCATGTACTGAAACGAATGGGACACTATACGCATGTGGAATGTGTGCTTGAAACAGGTCGTACGCATCAAATTCGTGTACATATGACCAGCATTGGACATCCCATACTTGGGGATGAAGTGTACGGCAGACAAAAAAATGATTTGCATTTACAGGGACAGACACTTCATGCCAAAACCATTGGATTTATCCATCCGCGTACGAATACCTACATGGAATTTGAAGCACCGTTACCACAATATTTTGTGGAACTATTAGATAAATTAC
>DATESB010000065.1:0-5042 GCA_035271065.1 Lachnospiraceae bacterium
TCGCTGAAGAATATCAATTGAATTTAAAGTATGTTGATATTGGTGGAAGTTTTTTTATGAATAAAGAAGATTATCATTTTCCGGCACAATACATCCAAACAATTACCGAACAGCTGCGTCATACCTTCAATCCTGAAGAAACTGCTCTGATTATAGAGCCGGGAGCTGCCATTATTTCAACTCCCATCCAATACATGACCAGAGTGATTGATGTGAAAGATACCTATCGTGACCATTTTGTCATAACAGATGGCGGACGTCTTCATATTGATCCGTTCATGCGCAAAACACAATACATTTACGAACTCTTCACTTCCTCAGAAAGCGTATGCAAACAACAGGTCATATGTGGATTTTCCTGTATGGATTCAGACCGTATCATTGTCCTTAACAATGAACCAACCCTAAGTATTGATGACTATATCCTATACAATTCGGTCGGCAGTTATACAATGTGTTTCAACTCACTTTTTATTGAGTATTTTCCGCCTGTGTACGTAAAACGTGGCGAGCATTATGAAATTGTAAGAGAAAAATGGGATATTGCAGAATATATGCAGAAACAAATCATAAAGTAGAGGAACTATTAAAATGAAACTGAACAGAACACACATCATTCTGATAATGATTTATATGATACTGGTTGGTGTCGGAATAAAAGTATTGGCAGACAAACTTCCTGACTCCTATACCTACACCTATAACTTGTCGGAATTTAATTTAGATGCCGGTGCCCTTACAGAAGAAGGGCTTCTCATAGATGCTTCTTCTTCCTTTGATGGTTATTTCGCAAGTTTGCCTGTCACTACATTACAAGAGGGCGATTATACCTATCACATCTCCTATCAAACTGATAGTGACACCAGCGCTCACTTTACGGTAAATGCAAATCAGGATTTCATCCTGCCTTTACCCGCAGGACAAGACGTAGTAGAAAACACTTTTACGGTAAGTCCCTATACCGATAAATTCAGAATTCGCTTTCATGCTCCTACAGAAGGCACATTCTGCATCAAAGAGGTGTCTGTTTCATCGCCGAAGCCCCTTACAAACGATTTATATTACTATATTGTTTTACTTGCCATGTTTGGAATCGCTATTCCATGCATCTACACTTTTATTCGTTATCGAAAAATATCTTTTGACAAGGAACAGACAGCCATTGGTATTTTGTTTGTTGCTGCTATTATAATTGTCAATTTACCCATTTTCTATGATTATCTTTGGTTTGGTGTGGATACGCGTGCGCAACTGCTTAGAATGGAAGGCATACGAATTGCACTCCGTGAACGGCAAATTCCTGCCATTATCAATCCAAACTATTGTAATGAATTCGGCGAACTCGGCTGTATGTATCCGGGACTGTTTCTCTATATTCCAGCTCTGCTTCGTTCCTTTGGTGTTTCTATGATGGCTGCATATAAATCGGCACACGTGCTCATCAACGTCATCACACTTTTTGTCATGTACGGCTGCATCAAAGATGTCACCGGTTCACGTAAAGGTGCCACAATCGCCACTCTGCTTTATTGTTTTTCTCCACATAGAATGTATATCATGTATTTTGGCGGTCAGGCACTCGGCATGGGAATTGCAATGATTTTCTTCCCATTACTGTATGTAGGCCTCTATCATATCTTCCTTGGTAATCATAAAAAATGGTATCTGCTTGTGATTGGCATCAGCGGTATCTTCCAGTCCCACATCCTTTCCAGCGTGCTTGCCCTGATAGTCTGTGTCATTTTTGCCTTATGTTATCTGAAACGACTATGGCAGAACAACAGATGGCTTTCTCTATGCAAATCTGTAGTACTTGCCTTTTTCCTTAATCTGTATGCCATTGTACCTTTCATTTATTATTACAAAACCGGACTGGCTCTGGACAATTTAGAGCGCAATTTTCTTCACTCTCTCATTAGCATTAAGGATATTCTCATTGGTCCGAGAGGTCTTGCTTTTGGACTTTGCATCGCTATTGTTGTCATATGGGCTTTTCTGCACCACAACAAAGCAACGATATCTGATTCTTCAGAGCGCAAACTATTGCTGTCTTTTGTCCGTTTTTTACTCATTGCGTCCATTATCACACATATTTTCTCCAGTGCTCTATTTCCATGGGCACCGATTTATGCACTTCCCTTCATCCACTCAATATTAACTACTCTGCAATTTCCGGAGCGGTTTCTATTAATTAGTATGCCTGCCATTGCCATGGTAGTTGGAATTTTGTCGATTGATTTTCTTGAGAATACCAAATCTGTATTTAAGAAGATAGTGATTATCATATGCACATTCATTTGTTGCGCAGGTGTTTATATGGAATTTAGCGGTTTCTTCAATTGCGGTGAACTCTTAACCTCATCCATCACCGGTGACATCAACTCCAGATTACAGGAAGATTATCTCCCTGCAGGTACAGAAACATCTTTCTACACTTCCAATGTACTCGTTGGCGGAAATGAAGAAAGTTTTACTGTGAACTCCTATCATAAAGACGGAACGCGTATAATGTTTGCTTATACTTGTTCCACTGATGATAATTATGTGGAATTCCCATTGTTCTATTATGACGGCTACAAAGCAATCGATGAGAATGGACAGCCTCTCCTGTTAGAAAAGGGTAATCAGAATAAAGTGCGTGTATATACAGAAAAAACAGACACCGAGAAGCAAATTACCGTCTATTTTTCAACATTCTGGTATTTTAAGCTTTGTGTACTGGTATCTGTTTTGTCTTGCTTTATATTGATTTTTATTATGATACGTTCGCGATATAGAAAATCTACAATTTCTTAATATTCGGATAGTATTTCAATGCTGCTTTTCCTTCTATCTTTTCACGATAGACAAATGTATTAACCCAATATCTTGAATCCGCGGAAATATTACGATTATCACCCATCATGAAATATGCGTCCTCCGGTATCGTAACCGGACCATAATCACCTACCGGAACTACTGTCAGATATGGCTCATCAAGAGCCGTATCACTGCCATTAATATAAATCTTGCCGTCTTTCATTTCAAGCGTTTCCCCCGGCATACCAATGATACGCTTAATAAAAAGTTGACTCTCATCATCCGGGAACTTGAACATCACAATATCTCCACGTTGCGGATCTTCGCTCAGATATGCAAGTCTGTTTCCAAACACCCGGTCTCCGGTCATCACAGTAGGTTCCATAGATGCCGTCGGTATCACCGCATTTACAATAATAAATAAATTCAGGATAACTGCAACAACAACTGCCACTTCAATGACAATAATCCATTCCAATATCTCACTTTTCCATGAATTCTTCTTCTGTTTCTTTTCCTTTTCGGAATGATCCATACTTTTGCCCCTTTATCGTAATAAAATAACCTTGTTCAGTATAGTACAAAACCATAGAAAAAGCAATCGCTAACGTTTGACATGCGTGCCTTTCCATAGTAGAATAAAGAGCGCATAATTGATTACGGAGAATGCCATGTTATTTAATTCTATTCCTTTTTTAATATTTTTTCCACTTGTAGTGCTGCTGTATTTTCTGATTCCTCATCGTTTCAGAACTATATGGCTTCTTTTGGTTAGTTACTATTACTATATGTATCTGAATCCAAAATACGCACTCTTTCTCATGGCATCCACCCTGATTACCTACTTTGGCGGCATGCTTGTTCAAAAAGCAGATACTGTCACCAAGAAAAAACTGTTTGTTGCGCTGAGTGTTGTACTAAATCTCTCCATGCTAATTTTCTTTAAATATGCTAATTTCCTGACGGGAGGTCTGAGTTCGGTTCTTTCTGTATTCGGCATTAATTTTGCCAAAACAGAATTCAATCTGATTCTCCCGGTTGGAATTTCTTTTTATACGTTTCAATCACTCTCCTATATCATTGACAGTTATCGCAATGAAGTAAAACTCGAGAAGAATATATTCAAATATGCCCTATTCGTCTCTTTCTTTCCTAACATTCTTGCAGGACCGATTGAGCGAAGCAAAAACCTGCTAAAGCAATTCGATGAAGTGCATCAATTTGATTATGAAAGGGTGCGCGATGGGCTTATTCTCATGCTTTGGGGCTATTTTCAAAAGGTTGTTATTGCTGCCAGATTAGAGATATTGACCGACATGGTCTATGGCAATTTTAAAGAATATAATGGAATAACACTTGTTATTAGTTTGTTCGCATATGGCTTACGAATCTATTGTGATTTTGCCAGTTATTCAAACATCGCTATTGGTGCAGCAAAGGTCATGGGCTTTCATTTAATGACCAACTTTAAGCAGCCGTTCTTTTCAAAGAGTGTCAAAGAGTTCTGGCGTAGATGGCATATTTCCCTGAATACATGGTTTGTGGATTATCTGTATATTCCGCTAGGTGGTTCTCGTGTAAAGCCTTGGCGTAAGTATTTCAATGTGATGCTTGTATTTCTGTCCAGTGGTCTCTGGCATGGAGCAAATATGACCTACATCATGTGGGGTGCTACAAACGGCATCTTCCAGATTGCCGGAGATTTATTGAAACCTATACGCGCAAAAATATGTGCGATTTTGCACTATGATTTCAACAACCGCATCGGCAAAGCCATTCGCATTGCATTTACCTTTATCCTGTTTCATGTTTCATTGGTATTTTTCTGTGCAAAAACAGTGCCGGATGCTTTTGAGATTTTCGGACGTATGTTTACCGGCTTTAGCCTGACACCTCTGTTTGACGGTACTCTTTATACACTCGGCCTCGGTGTGGCAAACTTTTATATTTTGTTGTTCTCATTGGTGATTTTACTCATTGTGGACCTGGTGCAGGAGAAGAAGGATGCCTTTGCTTATCTTGCTGCCAAACCATTTATAATCCGCTGGGGTTTTTACTATTTGATGATTGGTATGGTTTTGTTATCCTGCAATTTATCCACGCAGGAATTTTTGTATATGAATTTTTGAGGAAACTAATTATGAAACATTCAGTCGTTCGTTTTTTTGGAAAGTGCATATTAGCAACTGTTCCGTTACTGGCATTATGTCTGTTTACGGCTCTGTTTCCGTTCGGTTATATGG
>DATESB010000066.1:0-3641 GCA_035271065.1 Lachnospiraceae bacterium
TTATATAACGGACAAAGCCCTTCTGGAAAATGAAGGCGCGCGCACCCAAAAGGTGCAATATGAAATGTCAGATTTAGAAGATTTTGAATATTTGTTAAACAATTTCTATACGGTGGATAAAACCACTACAATCGGGAATAAGCAATTGTATGCTAAGGCAATGTTAGAGAAGGATTATTCTATTAAAAAGGACGAAAAGAAGATTTTGATTTATCATACCCATTCGCAGGAAGGTTATGTTGACAGTATTGAAGGCGATTTGTCGACAACCGTTGTGGGAGTTGGTGAGCACCTTAAGGAACTGTTGGAAGGATACGGATATCAAGTCATTCATCACAAGGGACAATATGACGTGACAAGCAGGGACTATGCGTATACCAATTCGGCACCTGCAATTGAAAAATTGTTGTCGGAAAATCCGGATATTGAAATCATCATTGATTTGCATCGTGACGGGGTAGCGGAAGACAGACACCTTGTAACGGAAATAGACGGAAAACCAATGGCACAGTTTATGTTTCTGAACGGCTTATCTTTCACAACAACCTACGGTAATATTGAGTATCTGCCCAATCCCTACATAGCCGACAATCTCGGATTTGCATTTCAGTTACAGTTAAAAAGTGCTGAGTATTATCCAAGCCTTGCACGTAAAGTATATCTGAAGGGATACCGTTATAACATGCACTATATGCCGCGCAGTTTATTGGTGGAAGTGGGGGCGCAGACAAATACTTTGGAGGAGGCCATGAATACCATGGAACCGTTGGCGCATATCCTTGACATGATATTGTCGGAAGAAAGCGCAAAATAGTCAGAAGAGGGGTGTTTGGATTTCTGTTTTTCTTGCATTCGGGCATAAAAAACTATATACTGTCTTTGGTATCTTTATTACTATGCTTCGGAGGTAAACATGGCAACAGACCAAAGTAAAATCAGAAATTTCAGCATCATAGCACACATTGACCACGGTAAGTCAACACTGGCAGACAGAATTATTGAGAAGACAGGACTTTTGACGAGCCGTGAAATGCAGGCGCAGGTGCTTGATAATATGGATTTGGAACGCGAGCGCGGCATCACAATTAAGGCGCAGGCTGTACGTACGGTATATAAGGCAAACGACGGTGAGGAATATATCTTTAATTTGATTGATACACCGGGACACGTTGACTTTAATTATGAGGTCAGCCGTTCTCTTGCTGCGTGTGACGGTGCTATCTTGGTGGTAGATGCAGCACAGGGAATAGAAGCACAGACACTGGCCAATGTCTATTTGGCACTGGATCATAATCTGGATGTATTTCCGGTCATCAATAAGATTGATTTGCCAAGTGCGGAACCACAGCGTGTCATAGAAGAAATAGAAGATGTCATCGGAATTGAGGCGCAGGATGCACCTCTTATTTCTGCAAAGAACGGTATTGGCATAGAGGAAGTTTTGGAACAGATTGTGACTAAAATTCCGCCACCAAAGGGAAATCCGGAGGCACCGCTTCAGGCATTAATTTTTGATTCACTCTATGACCCATATAAAGGCGTTATTATATTTTGCAGATTAATGGAAGGCACCTTGCGAAAGGGTACTTCAATTAAGATGATGGCAACCGGGGCAGTGGCTGATGTTGTGGAACTCGGTTATTTTGGCGCGGGACAATTCATCCCATGTGAGGAATTGTCGGCAGGTATGGTAGGATATGTGACAGCAAGTCTTAAGAATGTACATGACACAACAGTCGGTGATACGGTAACAGATGCCAATAACCCTTGCGCAGAGGCATTGCCGGGATATAAGAAAGTACTTTCCATGGTATATTGTGGTGTGTATCCGGCAGACGGAGCCAAGTATCCGGATTTGAGGGATGCACTGGAGAAACTACAGTTAAATGACGCTTCACTCAACTATGAGCCGGAGACTTCAATCGCATTGGGATTTGGTTTCAGATGCGGATTTTTGGGACTGCTGCATTTGGAAATTATACAGGAGCGTTTGGAGCGGGAATACAACCTGGACCTTGTAACAACAGCGCCCGGTGTTATCTATAAGGTATATAAGACAAACGGTGATGTCATCGAACTGACCAATCCGTCTAATTTGCCGGATCCTTCTGAAATTGAGTATATGGAGGAGCCGATTGTCAGTTCCGAAATTATGGTGACAACAGAGTTTATTGGTTCGATTATGGAACTGTGTCAGGAGCGCCGCGGCAGATATCTTGGTATGGAATATATGGAAGAGACACGCGCACTTTTGAAATATGAATTACCATTGAATGAAATTATTTATGATTTTTTTGATGCATTGAAATCACGTTCCAAGGGGTATGCATCATTTGATTATGATATGAAGGGTTATGAACGTTCAGACCTTGTGAAATTGGACATCTTGATTAATCACGAAGAAGTGGATGCACTTTCCTTTATTGTACACAAGGATACAGCCTATGAGCGTGGCAGAAAGATGTGTGAGAAATTAAAGGATGAAATTCCGCGTCATTTGTTTGAAATACCGATTCAGGCAGCAATCGGAAGCAAGGTAATTGCACGTGAAACAGTCAAAGCAATGCGTAAGGACGTTCTCGCCAAATGTTATGGTGGTGATATTTCACGTAAGAGAAAACTACTCGAAAAACAAAAAGAAGGAAAGAAGCGCATGCGTCAAATCGGTAATGTTGAAATTCCGCAAAAGGCGTTCATGAGCGTATTGAAATTAGATGAGAAGAAATAGGTCTTTATCACTATATATTCATATTCCGTTTTGCGTACGCAAATGTCTATATTGCGACTTCCTCTCGTTTTCGCTTAGGAGCGAGGGGGAGTCGTTGTTTGCTTGCTCTGTGCAGGAGAGCAAACTCAGGGCAGAAAGATATATGCAGGCACTTGCACAAGAAATAGAGTATTGCGGGCAGCAGGCGCACATGGATGACTATGAGGTTGTAACGATTTTTATTGGCGGTGGCACACCCAGTTGTATTGACGAGGTTTACATAACTAATTTGATGCAACAGTTAAGAACTACATTTCATATTACGGAAAATGCGGAAATTACGATAGAGGCTAACCCCGGAACACTGACCAGAGATAAGTTATCGGCATATTTAGAGGCCGGAATCAACCGCTTGAGTATCGGATTGCAATCGGCAGACAATCAAGAACTGAAGTTACTCGGAAGAATTCATACATGGGAAGAGTTTTTGGAAAACTATCAGGCAGCCAGAGATGCTGGATTTCGGAATATCAATGTTGACCTTATGACGGCACTTCCGGGACAGACATGTAACAGCCTTCGCAGAACAATCGAACAGGTGATGAAACTCAATCCGGAACACATTTCTGCATACAGTTTAATCATTGAGGAGGGGACGCCATTCTTTGATTTGTACGGAGGCGCAAATAGTGCAGGAGGCAATGCAATACCCAATGAAGAAGAAGACCGGCAGATGTATGCAATGACGCAATCCCTGCTGCAAAGTTTCGGTTATCATCAATATGAAATCTCGAATTTCGCTAAGGAGGGTTATGAGAGCCGTCACAACAAAGTATATTGGCAACGGGGTGAGTATTTGGGACTTGGACTCGGAGCAGCTTCGCTGATGCGGGAAAATCGTTGGCGAAATGAAAATGACTTATCAGAATATATA
>DATESB010000067.1:0-7833 GCA_035271065.1 Lachnospiraceae bacterium
TTCCGTCAATTCATAGCTTATCATTGTCAAACCATGAGCCGGTACCGTCGGTCCTGCAAGTTCTCTGTCCATGCCTGCCAGAATATCCTTCACATACTGCGGTTCATAGACTTCCTTTCCAACTTCCAATAACGTTCCCACAATAATTCGAACCATATTATACAGAAATCCATTGCCACTCACACGAATTTTAATCATGCCACCGGATACCATCTTGTCGTCAGGTGTCTGATCCGCAGCAATCTCAATCTCGTAAATCGTTCTGACTTTGCTCTCAACCTCAGTATTCACGCTGCAAAAACTTGTAAAGTCATGCGCACCCTCCAAGTATCCTGCTGCCTCGCGCATCGCATCCAGATTAAGCGGTGTGTATACAAAACACGAATCCAGCCGTTCTGTCGGCATTGGAAATATATCATGCCAAATGCGGTATTCATAAGTCTTTCTGCTTGCTACTTTACGCGGATGAAAGTCAGCCGCAATCTCTTTGGAGCCTCTAACTTTAATGTCCTCGGGAAGTCTTTGGTTCATCGCATACGAAATCTTATCCGCCGGCATTCTCGCATTTGTCTCAAATACAGCAATGTTACCGAGTGCATGCACCCCTGCATCTGTCCTGCTTGCTCCAATCACTTCAATCTGCTCACCCAACAGTTCTGATAAATGCTTGTTCAGTTCTCCCTCTATCGTAGCTGCATTCGGCTGTATCTGCCATCCATGATAATTGGTTCCGTCATATGCAACCGTCAACATCACTCGCTTCATATCTATATGCTCCTCGCACAACTAACTACTATCCCCGTTCCTTGATGCACACCGCCCAGATTACACCAGCCAACCAAATTGAATAAAATTCACCGAAATAATTGCTGCTAAATAGACCACTAAGCAAACATAGGCAATATAATCCGCCTTTTTATATAATAACGGTTTCATTTTCGTTCTTCCATCGCCACCACGGTAGCAACGCGCTTCCATTGCCATTGCAAGTTCATTTGCCCTGCGAAATGCAGAGATAAACAACGGCACCAAAAGCGGTATCAGGCTCTTTGCCTTTTTAATCAAATTTCCGCTTTCAAAATCAGCACCTCGTGCCATTTGAGCCTTCATAATCTTATCTGTTTCTTCCAACAAAATCGGAATAAAACTAAGTGCAATCGACATCATCATTGCAACCTCATGTACCGGTACTTTGATGACTCTGAGTGGGTTCAATAATTTCTCCATTCCATCTGTCAGATTATTCGGTGTTGTCGTCAGCGTCATAACAGAAGAACCAACAATCAAATAGGTCAGGCGAATCGCCATAAAAACAGCAGTACGCAAGCCTTGTTTTGTAATCGTAAACTTCCAAAAGCTCACCAGTTCATCTCCGGGTGTCAAAAATAGATTAAACACTACCGTAATCAACATCAGTATTACAATTGCCTTTAAGCCTTTTACCATAAATGAAAACGGCACTTTAGATAACTTTATAATCACAATCAAAAAAACAGTTGCTACCAAATAACCTATGACATTATCAAACAGAAATAGAGAAATAATAAACGCCAAAGTGCCCACGAGTTTCACGCGTGGGTCCATTTTGTGCAACGTTGATTCAGTTGGATAATACTGTCCTAATGTAATATCTCTTAACATCTTAATTTCTGCTTTCCGGCTCTCTATGCTTCATAATGCCTCTTATATACACGCAATATCTCATCCCGAGCCTCTTCCACATTCAACGCCGTCGTACGAACCGGAACTCCTTTATCATGCAATTTATTCATAACATAGGTCATCTGCGGTGCCGCCAGCCCCATTTGCTCAAGTTCCTTATAATGCTTGAACACCTCATGCGGTGTATCATCATAGGCAATCTTGCCTTGGTTCATCACAATAATGCGGTCTACATACTTCGCCACATCCTCCATACTATGTGAAACCAGCACAATTGTAATCCCGGATTCTTTTCTCAACTGTACAATCAAATCAAGTATTTCTTCACGTCCCTTAGGATCCAGTCCGGCAGTAGGCTCATCAAGAACAAGTACATCCGGTTTCATAGCAAGCACGCCTGCAATTGCCACTCTTCTCTTTTCTCCACCTGACAAATCAAACGGAGATTGATAAAAATACTCATCTGCAAGTCCCACCTGCTTCAATGCTGCATAAGCACGCAATTCCACCTCAGCCTTAGATAAGCCGAGATTTTTCGGTCCATAACATACATCCTGGAATACATCCACTTCAAACAACTGATGCTCCGGATACTGAAATACAAGTCCAACCTTACTGCGCAGACTTTTCATATGATAGTCACTGTCATAAATATCTTCACCATTATAATAAATATGACCACTCGTTGCCTTTAACAGTCCATCTAAATGCTGCACAAGAGTTGATTTCCCGGAACCGGTATGTCCGATTAAGCCAACAAATTCCCCATCATCAATCTTAAAACTGATGTCGTCGATTGCCTTACTCTCATAGGCATTGCCTTCACTATATACATAACTGACATGATCCACAATAATTGACATGCTTTCCTCCGGTTACATCTATACTCATCATTCATTAACACTATCATTTAATCGCTGCTAATCCACCAAATTCTCTATCAACTCATCCACTGACAATATTCCGTCAGGAAGTTGCATTCCTGCCTGTTTTAACTCATATGCCAATTTCGTAACCTGCGGCACATCAAGTCGTATTTCTTCGAGTTCTTCCACTCTTGAAAATATCTCTTTCGGAGTCCCCTGCATCACAATTTTACCTTGATCCATCACGAACACCTTATTGGCATAAATAACTTCTTCCATGTAATGCGTAATCAAAATGACTGTAATTTTCTCTACATCATTCAATGCGCGTACTGCACGAATCACTTCCTTGCGCCCCACCGGGTCTAACATTGCCGTCGGCTCATCCAATACAATACATTTGGGATGCATCGCTACAACACCTGCTATCGTTACACGCTGCTTTTGTCCGCCGGATAATTTGTTGGGAGAGTGCTTGCGATATTTGTACATGCCCACTGCCTTCAAGCTTTCCTCAACACGTTCCCATATTTCTTTAGTCGGAACTCCCATGTTCTCAGGGCCAAATCCAACATCTTCTTCTACCATAGCGCCAATGATTTGATTATCCGGATTTTGAAACACCATTCCTGTTGTCTGTCTGATATCCCACAAATGATCATCATCTATGGTATCCATTCCGTCCACCCAAACGGTTCCCTCTGTCGGATACAGAATCGCATTCAAATGTTTAGCCAGTGTTGATTTACCGGAACCGTTCTGCCCTAAAACCGCAATAAAGTCTCCGCGTTCAACATCCAAGTCAACCTCGTCCACCGCACGCGTCACGCCGTCCACATTACCTTCTTTGTCACGCCGTATATATTCAAATACTAATTTCTTTGTCTCAATAATTCCCATAGATTCATTATCCCATTCCAAACGCACGTCATTCATTGCTTTATTACATCTATTTGACTCTACCCATTGTACGTGATTTTATTTACAAATGCAAGACATAGCAAACTACAATACCTTATCTTCATTCATACGTGCTTCTCCAACCTCTACAAAAAAGAGACATTTCCACCTATTCTTGGAAAATGCCCCTTTTTTTGTTCAATACTATCCCTTTACAAATTTAATAACCATTATCTACCTATTTACTGTGCTGAAAATGTAATGGGTTCAGAATCTGTGATTGTGCTAAATGAATCTGCATCAAAGATATGGAATTTCAATTCAACTTCTTCGATTGCACTAATCCCATTATCTTCTAAATCACTTGAAAATACTGTGATATCATCAATACATTTCTTCCCGTCATATACTGTTGTTGAGAAAAACGGACTCATCATAAATCCATTTATTGACATATCATCAACAGAAATTCCAACATTTTTCCCTGATGTATTCTCACAATATAGGAGGATTGCTGTTCCCCAAAAACTATTTTCATCAACTGTTTTTCCAACAATTCTAACTCCACCCTCATTATAAAGTTCTTGACCTTCATCATTTGGCGTTGTATCCATATTTGCATATTCAGATGTCTGTATCGTTACGCAATCAGTATCAAAAATGTTGTCCCATGTACTCGATTCATAAATATGAAAATATATTTCAATTTGACCGACAGTATCAATTCCGGCTGCTTTCAATTCTGAACTAGACAAATATACTGTTTCATTTGCCTTTTTCCCTGCAGCAATTTCGGATGCAAATAAATCTGTAATCATATAGTTATTCACAATCAATGCGTTACAGCCAATCGTAACATCCTTTTCGGAATTATTCTCAACAAGTAATTTAATCCCGTCACCCCAAATACTGTCCGTTACATACTCAGTCGCTGTAACAACAATGCCATCTTGGTCAACAAGAACCTGCTCCTCAATTGTGGTGCTTGTCGAACTCGTCTCACTCTCCTCACCGGATGCCGCTTCTTCATTTACTTCTGTTGTGTCTGCATTGCCTGTCTCATCAGATGCTACATCATCCGAATTTGATGTTTCATGATCCTCGACTGCTACAACATCCTTTTTTTCTCCGGAATCAGACGAACCACTCCCCAATGCCATGAGCGCAAATAATATCAAGCATGCCACAACCGCCAACCATTTTGTTTTCTTTTTCATTAGAATTTCCTCCTCTAAAAATGTTTTTTTATAATAAAAGCAGCAATTATCCCAGCTAGACATTCGACCAAAATATCACATACATCAAATGTTCCTTTTGCAATAGGAGTAAGTTGAAGCATTTCCACAGTCACCAAAAAAGGAACTGCAATCAGAAATGTCTTCCCTAAATTTGCTGCATTATTACCTAATAAGTAGAACAATGTAAAAAACAATGCATATCCCCACATCATATCCAATAAGTAATTTCTCATAATCTTCACAATCAGGTTACCTGTTGCCGCGTTCGGCACATGCAGACCACTTCCAAAGAAAGAATCTATCTGTTTTACAAATATGACTTCTGGCGAGATAAGATAATAGATGATAGCCCCTATCAATAACGGCAGAAAAATATTGATCATTATAGAACCCAAGTGTTTTCGCATGTTCTTTTCTTTCAGTTTCTTTTTTACAGTTTTGTATTATTATACCATAAGATTACATAAAAATCCACATCTCGATGCCGACATCTCAATCCTGCAATCCGCTTGTCCTTAATGCTTCCATCCCATGCTGCTTCAGTAATTCATTCACCTCGATAATGCCACCCGGTCTTTCATTAAACATAATCATTACCAGCGCATCTCGTGGTATTTTAGCATATAACGGTGACATTTCATATTTCTTTAATGCTCTCTGCGTCTCTTCCAACGTAAGCTCTGCTGCATAGCAAATCCGCAGAATAATGTCTCTCTGTTTTGTATGCTTTTCGCCCGACAACAACTTATAGCCATATCGCTCAGGAATATCTGCCTTTAAAAAAACACTCTGCTGCGTAATTTCTCTTCTCCTAAACAATTCCTTAATATATGTCGAAAATGCATCTGTACTCTCAACCATGCTCTCTTTATTATTCTTACAATAATGATTGAATTCCGAAATATGTGTCTTTCCTAACACGTCTTCTAACTCTTGTGTGTTTTTTTCACTCATATGATTCTCCAATCTGTTATAATACAATTAATAAGTTGCGAAAGGAATGAGGTTATGGATTATTCTCATCGTCTTGCTATTTCATATTACAAGACCATTGCCGTTTTAGACGAGCAACACAAAATATATTTAGTTCAACATCTGGAAACTCAAAAAATATTTATAAAGAAAATACTTGATGTCTATAATGTACAAGTTTATCAATATCTACAGCAAAATTGTTTTGCAGGCATTCCACGAATCATCGATTTTTACGAAGAGCATAACCAACTTACTGTAATCGAAGAATATATATCCGGAGACTCATTACAAGAGAAAATGGAGGCTCCTGATTTTTCGGTGGCATCCATTACGCACTATATATCAGAATTGTGCATAATATTAGGGAATCTTCATTCTGCAAATCCGCCCATCGTTCACCGTGATATTAAGCCATCTAACATCATTATTACCTATGACAATCACGTCGTCCTTTTGGATTTTAATGCTGCAAAATACTACACCGAGAGCCATTCCGCCGATACAGTTCTTCTCGGCACTCATGGCTATGCTGCCCCTGAACAGTATGGATTTGGTTCTTCCTCTCCATTGACAGATATCTATTCCTTGGGAATTTTGTTGAAAGAACTGAGTTCTGCTCTTCCCGATGTTCCCAAACAATTTGCAAAGATTATAAGTAAATGCACGGAAATAAATCCTTCCGATAGATTTAAAACAGTTGAAGAACTAAACAAAGCAGTCGTTCATTCGATTGCCTCACCGAATGTACCGAATTCCAAATCTTTTCACCTGCAATCCTATATACCGCCAGGTTTTCGAACACTTACACCATGGAAAATGTTGATTTCTTCAATCATATATCTGTTAATATTCTGGTTATGCCTTTCACTTGAAGTAAAGAATACCTTTGGCATCGCATTATGGATTGAAAGAATATTTTGTTTGTTTATGATGCTTTCTGTAGTATTTGGTACTTTTAACTACTTAAACTTGCAAGCCCTACTCCCAATCTGTAAGCACAGAATCAGGATAATACGATATATCGGTATCATACTTTTGGATCTTCTTCTTGTAATAACACTTTTTATTGTTATGGTGTTGATTGAAGTGCTTTTCTTCCTTTGACATTACCATTATACCATTTATTGGAACAGTCTGTTGCCACTGTTATGGTGGTAAAATGTTTTTTCTTCATAGAAGGAGTACAAAATTATGTATAGAAAGATTATTCTTCTCATATCTGTATTACTGTTTGCAACACTTATATTTGTTTTTATCATACAAATGCAAAACAATTCCAGACCAGAGACCTTCACAGACAAGACAAGCGAGTCAACTAACACAATTAGCAAAAATGAGCCTGTAACTGTTTCACAGCCCGAAACAGAAACCATCGAAATCAAAATTCAGGAGGACTTCCCCATGGCAGACAGAGTTACTTACCAACCTGGATTCTACTATGAATCCCTATCAGACGATATCAAATCACGCATTACCGGCATTTCATATCCGAAAGAAGGATGTACCATTCCCTATGAGGACCTTCGCTATGTCAGCGTGCTGCATTACGACTTAGACGGCAAGGAACAGATTGGCGAGTTAATTTGTAATCAGGCAATTGCTGAAGATATGGTTGAGATATTCTATGAACTGTATCAAATTGAATATCCGATTGAACAAATTCGACTAATTGATGAATATAGTGGTGATGATACTTTATCCATGATGGACAACAATTCTTCCTCCTTTAACTACCGCGTTATTGAAGGAACCACCAGATTGTCTAAGCATGCGCTTGGCATGGCGATTGACATTAATCCCTTCTACAATCCATATGTCACCTATCCAAACGGAATCGAGCGGATTTCACCTGTAGGTTCTGAACCATATGCTGACAGAGATGCTGTTTTCTCCTTTAAGATTACACATGATGATCCAGCATACAAACTTTTCATAGAGCATGGGTTTGAGTGGGGTGGCGATTGGAAGTCCTCAAAAGACTACCAGCACTTCCAAAAAGAGGTTGAATGAAAAAGTAAATTCCGGTTTAGCTTCTTGAGGTCAAAGGATGGCTTCCTTGTCGCCCAATTCTACCGTCTGCAATGAGGAAGTCATCTCTACTTCGAACCAGCGGTAGCAAGATTATATTACGGTTTACATAAAGTCAGTTTTCTGCAGAGTTTCAATAGAGTGCTATTTTGATATCATTATTG
>DATESB010000068.1:0-7745 GCA_035271065.1 Lachnospiraceae bacterium
AATTTCCTCTCATCGGTTGAGATACCGGTGGATACGGCAGATTTCCGTTTGATCAATCGTAGAGTCATTGAGGAAATTCGTAAAATGCCGGAAACGAACATGTTCTTCCGTGGTATGGTTTCCTATGTCGGATTTAAGCAGGCAGCAGTCAGATATCACAGAGAGGCACGTGAAGCTGATACCAGTAAATATAACAAATTGTGGGGAGAGTTCCGCATGGGATTCCATGGAATCTTCTGCTTTTCTTCTAAACCGCTTGAATATGTGACATTCCTTGGTGGTTTTATTACAGGAATCGGTGCACTTCTTTCAGCAATTTATGTATTCCAGAAGGCGTTTCTTAAGAAAACCAAGACGATTATTTCAGGTGTGGGAGCACTCATTTGGCTGATTGGCGGTTTGCAGATTTTTGTATCGGGACTGCTTGGTGAATACGTAACAAGAATTTATGATGATGTTAAGGGAAGACAGAGATTTATTATTGATGAATTTGACAAGAATGAGAAAAATAAAAAATAGAAGGCGGGACGCAAAATGAAATATTTTATTACGGGAGGAGCCGGATTTATCGGTTCTAATATGACAGACAGATTATTATCGGAACCGGAAAATGAAGTAGTTGTATACGATAACTTTGTAACCGGCAGAAGAGAATTTTTGGAGGATGCAAGTAAAAATGACCGTTTTCAATTAGTGGAAGGCGATACGCTTGATTTGGAAGCGATGACAAAGGCAATGGCAGGCTGTGAATTTGTATTTCATTTTGCAGCAAATGCAGATGTCAGAATGGGCTGCGAGCATCCGAGAAAGGATCTTGAGCAGAACACAATCGCAACTTATAATGTATTGGAAGCAATGCGTGCAAACAAAATCAGAAGAATCGGATTTTCTTCAACCGGTTCAGTTTATGGTGAAGCAGAAGTAATCCCGACACCGGAAGATGCGCCATTTCCAATTCAGACTTCACTTTACGGAGCATCTAAATTGGCATGTGAAGGCTTACTTGCTGCATATGCAGAAGGCTTTGATTTTCAGGCATACATTTTTAGATTTGTATCTATCCTGGGTGAGCGTTATACACATGGACATGTGTATGATTTTGTAAAGAGACTGGGTGATGACCCTACAAAATTGCATGTCCTTGGCAACGGAAAGCAAAGAAAGTCTTATCTGTATGTGAAGGATTGTATGGAAGCTATTCTGACAGTCATCCGTAATACAAATGAGAAAGTTAATATCTATAATCTTGGCACAGATGAATACTGTGAAGTAAATGATTCCATTGGTTGGATTACAGGAAAACTTGGTGTGACACCTGAACTTAGTTACGAAGGCGGAGAAAGAGGTTGGATTGGAGATAATCCATTTATCTATCTGGATACAAAGAAGGTACGGGCTCTTGGATGGAAACCGAAGTACAGTATTTCAGAAGGCGTAATCAAAACGGTGGAGTTCTTGCAGGAAAATCCATGGGTTTTTTGATGAAGATACCGATGTAGGGTACGGAAAGGGAGTTTAGCATGATTATAGCACGTAGTCCACTCAGAATTTCTCTTGGCGGTGGCGGTACAGATTTACCGTCTTATTACGAAGAACATGAAGGATTTCTGATTTCGGCAGCAATTGATAAATATGTATATATTACGTTACACCAGACATTTGAGGAAGAAATTCTGTTGAAATACTCAAAATTTGAAAAGGTGAAAAATGTTGATGAGATTCAGCATCCAATTATCAAGGAAGCACTTAAGATGTTGGAAATTGAATCAGCTAATTTGGAAATATGCTCTATGGCCGATATTCCGGCAGGAACAGGTCTTGGTTCATCAAGTAGTTTTACGACAGCATTACTCAAGGCCTTGCATACGATGAAAGGTAATATTGTCAGTACACGTACATTGGCAGAGGAAGCTTGCGATTTGGAGATGAATCGTTTGGGTGAGCCAATTGGTAAGCAGGATCAGTACATTGCAGCATATGGTGGTATTACATGTATGAACTTCCATAAGGATGGATATGTATGGGTTGATCCGTTAAATATATCCAAAGAGACAATGTACAATTTGGAAGATAATTTGATTTTATATTTTACAGGTTTCTCGCGTTCTGCAGGAAGTATTTTGAAGGAACAGGATACAAAAAGCAAAGAAAAGAATTCAGATATGATTGAGAATCTGCATTTTGTAAAAGATTTAGGTTATCAGAGTAAAGCAGCGTTTGAAAAGGGAGATTTGGATACTTTTGCAGATATCATGAATGTTCATTGGGAACATAAGAAAAAACGTTCCAACGGAATGAGCAATCCATTCATTGACGAGTGGTATGATTTGGCTATGAAAAATGGTGCTTTAGGTGGTAAAATGATTGGCGCCGGTGGTGGTGGATTTTTGATGTTTTATGCAAATGATAAGATTAAATTGCGTAAGGCAATGAGTCAGACGCCTATGACCGAGGTTCGGTTCAGATTTGAAATGGAAGGATCTAAGATTTTATGATAAAGCCACAGGATATGCAGGTCGTTGTCCTAATGGGCGGACTTGGTACCAGACTCAAGGAATTTACAAAGGAAAAACCGAAGTCATTAGTTGAAGTGGAAGGAAGACCGTTCTTTGATTATCAGTTTGAACTGATGAGAGGAAAAGGGTTTTGTAAGTTTGTCTTTTTAATTGGCTACAAGGCAGATATGATAGAAGAACATTATGGGGACGGAAGTACCTATGGTGTTTCCATTCAGTACTGCTATGACGGTGAAGAATTACTTGGGACAGGCGGTGCGGTACGTCGGGCGTATGACTATTTGGAAGACGATTTTATCCTGATGTATGGCGATTCTTTTATGGATATTGATTTTGAAGAGACACTGTATCGTTATGAAGCAGGTAAGAGACAGGGAATGCAAGGACTGATGACGGTTCTTAAGAATAATAATCAGTTTGATAAAAGTAATGCAGTTGTGCGTGACGGACAATTGGTACTTTATGATAAACATCATGTAACACCGGAGATGGATTATATTGATTATGGTGTTTGCATGTACGAAAAGCAGTTGTTTGCGGCATATGATGCAGGGGTCAAGTTTGATGTGGCACAGATACAGAATGCGTTGTCAGTGGCAGGTAAGATGGTTGCCCATGTGGTAACGAAGCGATTCTATGAGATTGGAAGCCCGACATCTCTAGCGGAATTTCAGGGTTATGTACGAAGAAGATTTTTAGAGAAGCATCCTGCGGTATTTTTGGATAGAGACGGCGTGCTGAATGAAATTGTGTTCAATGAGGATGCAGAGCAAATGGATTCACCTCTGAAGCTTTCAGAATTTGAATTACTGCCAAATGTTTCGGATGCCATCAAAATGATACAGCAGAAGGGCTACTATGTTTTCATAGTAACGAATCAGCCTGCAGCGGCAAAAGGGAAGACGACGCTGGGGATGCTGTATGATATTAATACACATTTTGTGGAGTTGATGAAGGAGCAGGGCGCAGAGTTAGATGATGTTTTTATGTGTCCGCATTTTCCAAAGGAACTTCCGATGACAAAGGAAACGTTTTTGATAGAAACCTGTGATTGTCGCAAACCGAAACCGGGGCTTTTACTTCGGGCAAAAGAGAAGTACAATATAGATTGGGAAAACTCCTATATGGTGGGAGATTCTTATACCGATATACAGGCGGGTGTGGCAGCAGGTGTGAAGACAGCGTTTATTGGCGGATTTAAGTGTGATACCTGTAAGAGGCTTGAGGGCAATCAGCCGGATGTGATTGTGCCTGATGTATTTGAGTTTGCAAAGAGTTTATAAGAGGTAATAGGCGGATGACCGCTTTATTATAAATAACACATATTTGTGCGAAGAGAAAAGGAGGAAGCAAATATGAACACAATGAGTTACATCGAGCAGTACCTTAAGGAAACACAGGAGATTGTTAAAACAGTATCCAAGGAAGAAATTGAAAAGGGAGTAGAAATACTCAAAGAAACCAAGGCTAACGGAGGACGCCTGTTTATACTGGGTGTCGGCGGAAGTGCAGCAAATGCATCTCATGCGGTAAATGATTTCCGTAAGTTGGGTGGCATTGAAACCTATGCACCAACAGACAATGTATCTGAGTTAACAGCCAGAACGAATGATGAAGGATGGGAAACAACCTTTACAGAATGGCTGAAGGTTTCAAAAATCAACAGTAAGGATACGATTATGGTATTTTCGGTAGGTGGCGGAAGCGAAACCACTTCTTTAAATATTGTGAACGCATTGAAATTGGGCAAAGAAAAAGGATCCAAGGTGATTTCGATTGTATCTCGTAGCGGCGGTTATGCAAAACAGGTTTCAGATGCCTGTGTTTTGATTCCCGTTGTAGCTGACGAGAGAATTACACCGCATGCAGAGGGCTGGCAGGGTGTTGTATGGCATTTGATGGTAAATGCATTGAATGCGTAATAAATCATAGCACACGCGCAAAAATGGCGCGGGATTGGAGATTATTATGAAATTTGAAGATTTGAAGATAAAGATATTTGCTGATGGTGCTGATATTAACGGCATGAAGGAAGAGTACAGCAAAGGATATGTGACAGGCTTTACAACAAATCCTACATTAATGAAAAAGGCAGGTGTGAAGGATTATGTGCCGTTTGCAAAGGAAGTAGTAACAGCAATTTCTGATTTGCCACTTTCACTGGAAGTATTTGCGGATGATTTTGATACAATGGAAAAAGAAGCAATGGTTATCTCAGCACTTGGAGATAATGTGTATGTGAAGATTCCGATTACAAACTCCAAAGGTGAATCCAGTATTCCGTTAATCAAAAAACTGTCGGCAGCAGGACTTAAATTGAATGTAACTGCAATTATGACAATTAAACAGGTGAAAGAAACCGTTGAGGCATTTGCTGACGGAACACAGAATGTAGTCTCCGTATTTGCCGGACGCGTAATGGATACGGGCGTAGATGCTATGCCATTGATGAAAGAGGTTGCTGCTATCTGTAAGACAAAACCGGGTACGGAGTCGTTATGGGCAAGCTGTCGTGAAGTCTATAATATCATTCAGGCGGATGAATGCGGAGTTGATATTATTACTGTAACCAATGCGATTTTGGGCAAATTACCGATGCTTGGCAAGGACTTAACAGAGTTATCATTAGAAACCGTGCAGATGTTTGTAAATGATGGAAAGAGCCTTGGCTTCTCTATAATTTGACAATTTCTTTTGTTTGGTCTATATTATTCACGAAGTACATAGTTTCTTATGGGAGGATAGTAAGCCGAAAGGAGAAATTTATTATGGCAGAAGTAAAGAAAGCAGCAGTAAAAGTTGAACCGGCTAAAGCAGCGGCACCTGTAAAGGCAGCAGCAAAGACAGCACCGGCGAAGAAAGCAACAAAGGCGGCGCCGGCCAAGAAGGCAGCACCGGCTAAAAAGGCACCTGCAAAAACTGCAATTAAGGAAAGCCTGTATATTCAATATCTGGGTAAAGATTTAGAGAAGACAGAGTTGGTGGAACGTGCAAAGGCTGTATATAAAGAGACAGGTGGTAAGGCAACAATTAAAAGTATTGATTTATATGTAAAGATAGAGGAAAGTGCCGTTTATTATGTGGTTAACGGTGATATCAGTGGTAGATTCGAGATATAAAAAAATCAAATAAATGAGGCGGGGCAGTAATATATTTATTATATTACTGTTTCTGCCTTGTTTTTTTGGATGAATATAGACATAGGGGATGATAATCATGGATACATTTGTCGCACTTAAGGATGTTTCAAAAATATATAAAATGGGTGAAGTGGAAATCCGTGCGGTGGATGGCATTGATTTTGAAATCAACAAGGGAGAGTTTGTTGTAATTGTAGGTCCTTCCGGAGCTGGCAAGACAACGGTTCTGAATATGCTTGGCGGTATGGATACCTGTACCGGCGGGTCAATTATTGTGGATGGAACGGACATCAGTCAGTATACGAACAAACAACTGACTTCTTATCGAAGAGACGATATCGGATTTGTATTTCAGTTCTATAATCTGGTACAGAATCTGACAGCACTGGAAAATGTAGAACTGGCATTGCAGATTTGTAAGGAACCATTGGATGCTGCCACGGTTATGCGGGAAGTGGGACTTGGCGACAGAATGGACAATTTTCCGGCACAGTTATCAGGTGGAGAGCAACAGAGAGTCGCAATTGCACGTGCTCTTGCGAAAAACCCCAAATTGTTATTGTGTGATGAGCCGACCGGAGCACTTGACTATAATACCGGTAAGGCAATTTTGAAATTGTTGCAGGATACTTGTCGTGAGAAGGGTATGACAGTGATTGTAATTACTCATAATTCTGCAATTGCACCAATTGCAGACAGAATGATTAAGGTAAAGAACGGAAAAGTAAGTTCTATGATTAGAAACGAACATCCGGTATCAATAGAGACAATAGAGTGGTAATGACTTTATGAAGAAAAACGCATTAAAAAAAGATTTTTATATGGAAATAAAGAAAAGCCTGAATCGATTTTTTTCTATTTTTTTAATCGTTGCACTTGGCGTGGCTTTTTTTGCGGGTATTCGCGCCACTGAACCGGATATGCAGATGTCGGCGGATGTGTTTTATGATGAAAGCAAATTGATGGATATCCGTGTCCTCAGTGAACTTGGAATGACTGAGGATGACCTAAAAGCAATCTCTGAAATTGAAGGGGTAAAAAGCGTTATGGCATCGCATTCTCAGGACGTGCTGTGTGATACAGAGTCTGCACAGCTTGTTCTGAAAATGATGTCAACGCCTGATGAACTGAATTTAATTACTGTTTTGGAGGGACGTCTGCCGGAACAGCCGGGAGAATGTCTGGCTGATAAAGCATTTATGGAGACAACAGGCTATCAAGTTGGAGAGACATTTACGGTGAAGTCCGGTACGGAGGATGAGACAGAGGATATATTAGAACATGATACATATACAATCACAGGTGTTGGGAGTACATCTTATTATCTGTCGTTTGAACGTGGCAGCAGTACCATCGGTAGTGGCGATGTGAACAGCTTCATTATTATTATGCCACAGGACTTTGTATCGGATGTGTATTCGGAGATCTATGTGTCGGTAGAGGGTGCTGAACAACTGATTAGTTATTCAGACCAATATGATGACAGAATAGAAGCAATTGTTGATAAGATAGAAGCAATTGCTGATGCGCGCTGTGAGATACGTTATGAAGAAGTTGTTACCGAGGCAAATGAAAAGATAGCAGACGGCGAAGTGGAAATTGCAGATGGTGAACAGGAAGTGGCAGATGCGGAACAGGAACTTGCAGATGCCAAGCAAGAACTGGATGACGGCAAAAAGAAAATAGAAGATGGCGAAACTGAATTAGAAGATGGCAAACAGGAACTTGCAAAGCATGAACAGGATTTAATTGACGGAGAGCAGGAACTAAAGGATGCCAAGCAGGAACTGATAGACGGTAAGAAAGAACTCGATGACGGCAGGGCTGAACTTGATGAGAACTGGCAGAAACTTGCTGATGCAAGAGTTGAAGTCATGAACAATAAGCGGAAATTGGAAGCCGGCGAAACAGAACTAAAAGCAGGTAAAAAGACGCTGGAAGAAAAAGAAGCGGAACTAAATAAAGGGGAAACACTGCTTTTGACACAGGAGAGTGCGTTGGCAGGGCTGAAATCGGCACTTGACGGTGTGGTATCGCTGGGCAATTTGCAAACTGAGTTTGATGCAAAGAGGGCGGCTGCTTGCGGGGC
>DATESB010000069.1:0-15363 GCA_035271065.1 Lachnospiraceae bacterium
GATGTTTCATACAGAACCCAAAGTAACGGAAAATGAAACAGAAGCAGGAATTGTTCTGCAAGTAAATGAAAATCAAGAACTTGGTCAAGAAGGCTATGTAATCAAACAAAGTAACGGCAGTTACTATATATGTGGACAGACGGAGAAGGCTGTTCTATATGGTATGTTTCGTTTCTTGGCATTGGTGAGACAGGCACAGTTATCCGTCCTGCCAATTACAGAAGTGCCACACAACCCAATCAGAATGCTGAACCATTGGGATAACATGGACGGCAGCATTGAAAGAGGCTATTCTGGTAATTCGTTCTTCTTTCAAAATGACGAGATGATGATAGATGACAGGACGCGTGATTATGCCCGTTTCCTAGCATCCATTGGTATCAATGCAGTAGCAATTAACAACGTAAATGTTAAAGGCGCAGCAACGGCATTGATTTCTGAACGTTTCTATAAGCAGGTACAGGAATTATCCGAGCTCTTTCTGAGTTTCGGAGTAAAACTGTTTCTGAGTGTGAATTATGCAATGCCATGTGAATACGGACTTAATACGGCAGACCCACTTGACGCAACAGTAAAAGAGTGGTGGAGTAACAAATGTAAAGAGGTATATCAGAATGTACCGGATTTGGGTGGCTTTCTAATCAAGGCAGATTCCGAAGGCAGACCGGGACCATTTACATACGGACGTACACAAGCAGACGGTGCCAATATGTTGGCAGAAGCAATCAGGCCATATGAAGGGCTGATTATTTGGAGATGTTTTGTCTATAACTGCCAGCAGGATTGGCGTGACTATAAGACAGACCGTGCAAGAGCAGGATATGATTATTTCAGCGAGCTAGACGGAAACTTTGCAGAGAATGTTGTGCTGCAAATTAAGAACGGCCCCATGGATTTCCAGGTCAGAGAACCGATTTCACCTTTGTTTGGTGGCTTGATGAAGACCAATCAAATGTTGGAGGTGCAGATTGCGCAGGAATATACGGGACAGCAGAGACATATATGTTATCTGATTCCATGGTTCAAGGAAGTGCTGGCTTTTGAAACTTATCTGAAAGACCGCGCAAAAGAGCAAGGTGTTGCTACAAACGGAAAGAGTACAGTTGCTGATATTGTGAGCGGAAGAACGCTTTCCAAGGTGAATTGTGGCATGGTTGCGGTAACCAATACCGGAAATGATGAGAACTGGACAGGACATGATATGGCAGCCGCCAATTTGTATGGCTTTGGACGGCTTGCATTTGATACGAAATTATCTGCAGAGGAAATTGCGGAAGAATGGATTAAGTTAACTTTTACGCAGGCAGTCAAAGAGCAAAAAGTTGTGGACGGCATCCGTCAGATTTTGATGATGTCATGGCCGGCTTATGAAAAATACACATCACCACTCGGCATTGGTTGGATGGTAACACCAGACTGCCACTATGGTCCCAGTGTCGACGGTTATGAATATTCAAGATGGGGAACCTATCACAGAGCAGATCATCTGGGAATTGGCGTAGATCGTTCCAAAAAGGGAACCGGATATGCGGCACAGTATAATGAGCCAAATGCTTCTATGTATGAAGTTCCGGAAACATGTCCGGAAGAATTATTGCTGTTCTTCCACCACATGCCGTATACCTATCAGTTAAAGAGCGGGAAGACCATTATTCAGCATATTTACGATACACACTTTGAAGGTGCAAAAGATGCGGAAAAGATGTTTGCACTTTGGACTGAATTAAAAGAATCCATTGATGAAGAGGCATATAACCGTGTGACAGAGCGCATGCAACATCAGGTGGCACATTCCAAGGAGTGGCGGGACATTGTAAACAGTTATTTCTACCGTAAGAGTGGAATCAAAGACGAGAAGGGCAGAGAAATCTATTAGGATAGAGAGATTAGGGAGGCGTACTATGCTGGAACTTAGAGCTGAGGCATTAAAAAATAAAAAAGAATGGGAAGCTGCGGAAATCAAACTCCCCACATTCGATTATCAGAAAATGGTGGAGAATACAAAGGAACATCCTGTTTGGGTTCATTTTGGCGCAGGCAACATTTTCCGCGGATTTATTGCTGTTTTGCAACAAAGGTTGCTCAATGCGGGCACAGAACAGAGCGGAATTATTGCAGCGGATACCTTTGACTACGATATTATAGATCATATCTATCAACCCTTTGATAATCTCACATTGATGGTTGGATTGAAGCCGGACGGAAGTACCGACATGGAAGTCATTGGTTCTGTAGCACAGGCATTGAAAGCAGATTCATCAGATGAAAAAAGTATGTCTGCTTTGCGTGACCTATTTTGCAACCCGGAATTACAGATGGCAAGCTTTACGATTACAGAAAAAGGATACGCACTTTATGATATGAACAAAGAACTGCTTTCTGTTGTGAAGCAAGACATCCAGGCAGGACCAACGCAGGCAGTTCATGCAATGAGTATGGTAACAGCTTTATTGTTTGAGCGTTTCAAAAACGGCGCAGCTCCGATTGCAATGTGCAGCATGGACAATTGCAGCCACAATGGCGAAAAATTAAAAAGTTCTGTTGTAACCATTGCAACAGAATGGAATAAAAACGGCTTTGTTTCAGAAGATTTTCTTACTTATCTGCAAGATGAAAGCAAGGTTTCATTTCCGTGGAGTATGATAGATAAAATCACGCCAAGACCTGCAGCAGTCATTGAGGAAAAACTAAACAACCTCGGTATTAGAAATATGCAACCGATTACAACACAAAAGAATACCTATATTGCACCATTTGTAAATGCTGAAATCCCGCAATATCTTGTCATGGAAGATGTGTTCCCGAACGGTCGTCCGAAGTTGGAAGATGCAGGTGTATATCTGACAGACCGTGAAACAGTTAATAATACCGAGAGAATGAAAGTGACAACCTGCTTGAATCCGTTACATACAGCAATGGCTGTATTTGGATGCTTGCTTGGTTATGACCATATTGCAAAGGAAATGCAGGATGAAGATATTAAGAAATTGGTTGAAAGAATTGGTTATATAGAAGGTATCCCGGTTGTAGTGAACCCTAAAATCATACAGCCGATGGATTTTATCAAAGAGGTTATTGAGCAAAGACTGCCGAACCCCTATATTCCTGATATGCCACAGCGCATTGCAACAGACACCAGTATGAAAATTCCCATTCGCTTTGGCGAAACCATTAAATCCTATGTGGCAGCGGATGACAAAGATATAACGGATTTGGTTGGCATTTCGCTGGCAATTGCCGCATGGTTACGATACCTTCTGGCGGTAGATGATAACGGAAACAAAATGGAAGTCAGCTCTGATCCGATGTTAGAGCAGTTGCAAAGCATTCTGAATGAGATACAGGTGGGCAATCCCAGCAGCTATCATGGACAAATCAAGGAAATACTTGCCAATGAGACAATCTTTGCTCAGGATTTATGTAAGGTTGGATTAGGTAATAGAATTGAAGAAATGTTTATCAAGATGCTTGCCGGAAAAGGTGCCGTTCGGCGGACGTTACATTTTTATATTGCATAAAATATTAGAAACTTCTGATATAAATTGACAAAATATTTGCTGATTCGGTATAATAATGTCATACGATTCTATACGAAAGAGCGGGGTAGATTTTATGACAAAACGAACGGTGGCAATGCTTCTTTTTTTGACTCTAAATTTTCTGTTGTTAAGTGGCTGTAACAAGAACGGAGACATCAATCCAAATCTGGATACCAATCAAGATGTCATACTGACCATTGCAGGTTCGCTGGAGGAATATAAGGCGTTAGAATCTACAATTGTTGCTTTTTCTGAGAAATACCCAAATTGTAAAATTGAATATGAATATTTGCAGGATTGCAGCGAGACACTGCCAAAACGACTTGCGGGAGATGACAACAAAATTGATTTGTTTCTCACAAGTAATTTGCAGGCCGACTCGCCTTATTTTCCATATGCTTTAGAATTGTACTCGCAAGGTGAGGCGCTTGATTTGTCAGGTACCTTTGATGGACTGATTCAAAACTTTGAATTTATGGATACCGAGGAAGGGGCTGCAAAACAGATTTATGCCATTCCTTTTGGCGGAGAACTCAGGGGATTGTATGTGAATAAGACGCTGCTTGATTCACATGATATTAAGGTGCCGACAAATCGTACAGAATTTCTTGCGGCTTGTGAGACGCTGTCTGATGCCGGTTATGTTCCGATACAGGGAAATCCGGGCTCTGCAGGACAGCAGTTGATGTACCCGTATGTCTGCAATTTGGTTGCCAATGCAGACAATTATGATGAACTCTATCAGAAAATTAACAATTGTGAAGAGGGCATCAGCGAATTGTTTCGGGATCCCATGGAATTTACTTATGGCTTAGTGGAAGCGGATTACTATCAGTATAAGTATATCGAAAATGAATATGGTTTCTTTTTAGAATCCAATGATGAAATATATGCGCGTGATTTTCTGAATATTGTGAGCGAAGATGGAACGAATTACGTAAAAAAAGACGATGTCGGTATCGTAGCATTTATGCCCAGAACATTATCTATGGGAGCAATGCTTGAGAAGACAAAAGCAGACTATCACAGTGAGATAGAATATGAATTTATTCTTGCACCTGTAGCGGATGAGGGTGGATTTGCATATTTGTCTCCTACAAACGGCATTGCAATCAATAAAGGGTCTGATTATGTGGACTGGGCAGTAGAATTTATGGATTTTGTGTTTGAGCCAGACAATAATGTTGCTTTTGCTGAAGAAGACAATATTATTCCGAATACAAAAGATGCGTATGATTTTATTAAGAAGGAGTTTGATATTCCTGAAAATCAGATATCAGAGCTTGGTGAGATGACCTTTGATTACAATTTCTACGGAGTCATCAATGAAACTCTGGTAGCAATCAGCAAAGCAAATAATCCAAAGTATATGCAAGTGGATGAGGCCGGAAATGAAACGATGTATCCTTTTGAGTATTACATGCAGATGTTAAGTGACGGATTTGCAGCAAGTAAAGAGTAAGTAATATCAGGAGAATAAGATGCGGAAACAAGTTGCAGGGATTCTGAATAAGTGGTCTGTTTTGATTATCAATATCTTATGTGTTATAAGCATATTGGTCTTACTTGTTGTGTACAGCAATATTTATCGTGTCAGAATATACAATCAAAATGTGGGCGATATTGATAACCTGAACCACGCTTCGGCATCGATCGCTGAATCGTATTTTAAGAGCAGAGAGCAACACTTAACTGATCTTGCACGGTATATTGAATATAGTCAATTTACGTTGGAAGAAGCGTTGCACTACATTTATCAGTCTAATTCTAATGTTGACGAGCAATATCAATTGATTGGGGCGGATGCTACAGGATATCTTGTGGATTTGGAGAAAGACGGAAGCTATATTCCGCTTGATTATACGAATAAAAATTATTACGAGTTGCAGAGCATTTTTACGACAGTGGCGACGGAAGAACAAACAGGAGCAAATTTTGCACCGGAGTTTACAAATATTCATGACGGTATTAAATGTTTCGCACAGTATACACAAGTGAAAGTTGTAAATGAGGATGGCACAGAACAGTGGATGACGTTGATGTCAGTATCCGAGTCCAAGAATTTTATCAATTCGATACAACTGGATGGGGAATATGACGGGATGTCCTCTGTACTGATTGACGGTAGCGGAAATTATATTATCAGCAATGCGGACTTTAAGTCTGATAATTTCTTTCAATATCTTTATGTATTTAACGAGTTGACGATGGATGAGAGAAATGATATTGAAGAGCAAATACTCAGTACATACGAGGGTAATATTACTTATAAGAACAGTGCCGGTGATGCGTGCGTATATTCTTATGTGAGAATTAATGCACCACAGTGGTATTGTCTAAGTGTAGTACCGATTTCATCATTTCACAATTTAGCATTTGATTATGAATTTACATTGATAGCGATTGTGATATTATCGGTGGTATTCTTGGTGGATGTTGCCTGGCTGAGGTCAATGAACCGCAAATTAAAGGGCAGTATGAAGCAGGCAATGGAAGCCAATAATGCAAAAACAGAGTTTCTTTCCCGTATGAGTCATGACATCAGGACACCAATGAATGCAATACTTGGTTTGTCTCATCTGGGAAAGGATGAAACAGTTGACGAAAACGCAAGGGAGAGCTTTGAGAAGATTTTGTCATCGGCTAATTACTTATTGAGCTTGTTGAATGATATTCTGGATATGAGTCGTTTGGAAACGGGGCGTGTGACATTTCGTGATGATGTTGTAGAAGCAAATTCTTTCTTCCATGAACTGCATCAATTGGTGGAACCGTTGCTGCAGGAGCGTAACCTTCAGGTGGTCTATGATAATGGAATTCAAGGTGTTGGATATGTGTATTGTGATAAAGTACGTATGCAGCAGGTTTACTTGAATCTATTAAGTAATGCAATTAAATTCAGCAATCCGGGCGGTAAAATAGAGTGGATTGTAAGAGAAGTTAAGCAGGAAAACGGCAGGGTGTATTTTGAAGTGACCATTCGCGATCATGGCTGTGGAATGAGCGAAGAGTTTATGTCACGTATATTTAAGCCTTTTGAGCAGGAGACGAACCAGTATAGTTCCGAAAAACCGGGAACAGGTCTCGGACTTGCTATCTGCAAGAATTTGATTAATCAGCTGGGTGGGGAGATTACGGTAGAAAGCAAACTCTCCAAGGGGACTTCTTTTACGGTTCATATGTCACACAGAATTGCAGAGGCACCAGTGGAAAAAAGTCGGAATATGGCCCAAGAACAGTTCAACCTGCGCGGTAAGAGGATTTTGCTGGTGGAAGATAATGAACTGAATATGGAGATTGCCGAGAAAATGTTGGAGACACAAGGAATAGAAGTGTGTCGTGCAGAAAACGGGCAGATAGCACTTGACTTGTTTATGCAATCCGAGGTAGGATATTATAATGCAATTCTAATGGACAAGCGCATGCCTGTGATGAATGGCGAGGAGGCTACAAAAGCGATTCGCGCATTGGATAGAGAAGATGCTTTGACGACTCCGATTATTGCAATGACAGCCGATGTGTATGACACGGATCGAGAATTGAGTATCCAATCCGGCATGAGTGCACACCTGTCAAAGCCTGTGGATCCAAAGGCTTTGTTCCAAACTTTAGAAGGATTTATTGGAGGATTATAATTTTATGAAGATAGATTTGTTTTCAATCGGAAGTTTTACGGTTCATGGATATGGACTGATGATAGGACTTGGCTTTTTAATTGCCTATCTGGTCATGGGATATCGTGCAAAGAAGTATGAGTTAAATGATGATTATGCTACTACAATGGCGATATTGGTTTTGATTTTTGGCTTTATGGGAGGTAAACTGCTCTTTATTCTTGTAGAATTCAAGGATTTCCTTGCTTCACCGTTATCAGTACTCGGTTCAGAAGGATTTGTTGTATATGGCGGCATTATTACAGGTATTCTTACGATTTATGTATACAGCAGAATTAAAAAGATAGATTTTTTAAGTTATATAGATTTGATAGCACCTTCGGTAGCAATCAATCAGGCATTTGGCAGAGTGGGATGTTTTCTGGCAGGTTGTTGCTATGGACGTGAGACGGATTCGCCGATTGGAGTGGTATTTCCGGAAGGCGCATTGGCACCTGCGGGGGTGAAGCTCTTGCCGACACAGTTGTTTTCGGCGGGTGCGGATATGGCACTTGCGGTTATCTTGATGATCTATGCAAGAAAAACCAAGTATCGAGGGAATGTTTCAGCGTTGTACCTTCTTCTTTACAGCATAGGCAGACCGATAATCGAATACTTCAGAAGTGATGCCAGAGGCACGGTTGGAACGTTGTCGACCTCGCAGTTTATCTCCATTTTCATGTTATTGTTCTCAATAGGATTTTTTATCTACAATATCAAAACGCAAAAGCAGAATTCCGACAATTAGTCATTGTCGGAATTTTATTTTGGGCTTATAATAACCATACACGATTGGATACGGGAGGTGCACTACATATGAAATACAGAACATTAGGAAAAACAGGATTGCAGGTCAGTGAAATCGGTCTTGGCGGGGAATGGCTGGAACGTCACAATGCCGATGAAGTTATGGAAGTAGTGGAGTATTGTCGTAAAAGCGGAATTAATATTCTGGATTGCTGGATGTCTGAGCCAAATGTACGCTCGAATATCGGTGCTGCAATCAAAGATCATCGTAGTGACTGGATTGTACAGGGACATATTGGCTCCACTTGGCAGAAGGGGCAGTATGTGCGGACGCGTGAACTTAGTCAGGTCAAAGAAGCCTTTCAGGATTTGCTGACCAGATTATGTACGGATTATATTGATTTGGGTATGATTCATTTTGTAGATGAGGTGGCAGAATTTGACCGCATCATGAACGGTGAATTTGTTGAATATGTCAGAGGACTTAAGGAGAAAGGAACTATTCACCATATCGGAATGAGCACACATAACCCGGCGGTTGCAAAGTTGGCTGCATTAAGCGGTGAGATTGAAATGATATTGTTCAGTATCAATCCGGCATATGATATGCTACCGGCAACAGAGGATTTGAATGAGTATTTTGCTGAGAACTATCAAGAAGAGCTAGGTGGAATTGCACCGGAGCGTGTGGAACTATATAGCATTTGCGAGCGTGAAAATGTAGGCATTACTGTTATGAAAGGTTATGCAGGCGGCAGACTCTTTTCAGCGGAGGCATCGCCGTTTCAGGTAGCACTTACACCGGTACAATGTTTACATTATGCATTGACCAGACCGGCAGTTGCCAGCATTATGGTAGGTTACGACACACCGGAACATGTGGATGCGGCACTTGCTTATGAGACGGCAACTGATGAAGAGAAGGATTATGCAAGTGTTCTGGCAGGAGCACCCAAACATGCTTATGCAGGTCAGTGTACTTATTGCGGACATTGCAAACCCTGTCCTTCCGGTATTGATATTGCGATGGTGAACAAATTATATGATTTGGCAGTGATGCAGGGAGAAATACCGGCAAGTCTGCGTGCACATTATAATGAATTATCTAAAAATGCAAAGGATTGCATTGCTTGTGGTGCCTGCGAGACACGGTGTCCGTTTGGCGTTCCGATTGTAGAACGCATGAAGGCCGCAGCAGAATTATTTGAGTAAGCGGATAAACAGACTTGCGGAAGGGAATCAATAACATATGAATATAACAGTATTTGCATCACACGGTGGCTCAGACATGCAGGCAATTATTGACGGCTGCAAAGCAGGGAAAATAAACGCAAAAGTAGTTGCCATGATTGGTAATAACGCTGATTCCATGGCGATAAAGCGTGCCGAAAAAGAAGGCATTGATCACTATTATCTGAGTCATAAAGAAATAGAGGACGCTGATGAACTAGAGAGAAGAATGTTAGAAGTATTGGAATCGCATGATACCGATTTTATCTTCTTGGCCGGCTATATGAGAAAACTGGGTGACAATATTTTGAAGAAGTATGAGAATCGTATCTTTAATATTCATCCGGCACTATTGCCAAAGTATGGTGGCAGGGGAATGTACGGAATTCATGTGCATGAGGCTGTTATAGCGGCGGGTGAAAAGGTGTCCGGTGTTACGATTCATAGGGTAAACAATGAATATGACAGTGGCGATATCATAGCACAGACGGAAGTACCGGTACTGGAAGGCGATACAGCAGAGACACTTGCAGCAAGGGTGTTGAAGCGCGAACATGAATTCCTCGTGGAGGTTGTCGGCAAAATTGCGAACGGTGAGGTTCCTTTGGGTCGATAAGAGGTGGCATAATGGCAAAATCAACAACAAGGGATATGACAGAAGGAAACCCGATGAAGTTAATTCTCGGTTTTTCGCTTCCACTCCTTTTTGGTTTTTTATTTCAACAGTTTTATAGTTTGGCAGATACGGTCATTGTTGGAAGAATATTGGGCGTAAAAGCACTGGCGGCTGTTGGCGCAACGGGCTCGGTTAATTTTCTGATTATCGGGTTCTGTATGGGTGTTTGCAGTGGGTTTGGTATTCCGATTGCACAGAAGTTTGGAGCAAAAGACGAAGACGGTCTGCGCAAATTTGTGGCAAACAGTGTTTATCTGGCAGCAGCATTTGCGGTTGTGATGACGGTTGTGGTCGTGGTGTATTGCAGACCTATTTTGGAACTGATGAAAACACCTGCGGATATTATTGATGGTGCTTATAAGTACATTGTCATTATCTTTTGGGGCATACCGGTTACGTATTTGTATAACTTACTTTCAGCATATATTCGGTCTTTGGGGGATTCTAAGACACCGGTCTTATTCCTGACCATTGCTTCGGTATTGAATATTATATTGGATTTTGCTTTCATTTTGGGACTTCATATGGGAGTGGAAGGTGCGGCACTGGCAACGGTTATCTCACAATTTGTTTCAGGCGTTTGTTGCTTTTTCTATATGATTAAGCGATTTGAGGTGCTCAGACTTAAGAAGGAAGATTGGAAAGCAGATGCCTATTTTATGAAACTGTTATGCGCAATGGGACTGCCGATGGGATTACAGTATTCGATTACTGCAATCGGAAGTGTTATCCTGCAATCTGCTGTTAATACACTGGGTTCAACTGTAGTTGCGGCGGTAACAGCAGCTAGTAAAATCGGAATGTTCTTTGCTTGTCCGTTTGATGCAATGGGCAATACGATGTCAACCTACGGAGGTCAAAATGTCGGAGCAAAAAAACTTGACAGAGTGCATGAGGGCATGAAGAATTGTATCCTGTTGGGAGTTGTCTATTCGTTTGTAGCACTTGGCATTATTTATTTCTTTGGAAAAGATATTGCGTTATTGTTTATTGACGGTAAGGAAACAGGAATTCTGAATAATGTACAAAAATATCTTCTGTGGAATGCTGCATTCTATATTCCCCTTGCGTTTGTCAATATAGTCAGATTTATGATCCAGGGCTTGGGCTTCAGCAAGTTTGCGGTGATTGCGGGTGTGTGTGAAATGATAGCACGTGGTATTGTGGGAGCATTTTTGGTTCCGGTGTTTGGATTTACAGCAGCTTGTCTTGCAAGTCCGCTTGCGTGGATAGCGGCAGATATTTTCTTGATACCGGCATACTTGAGCGTGATGAAGAAATTACGAAAGATGTTTCAACATGATGAGGAACCGCTTAAGATAGCAGAACAATAAGGAAGACGATAGGAGGATGGGTTATGAGGTATTTAATTTTATTTCCGGAAGGAAGGCAGCACGCATTTACGTTGAGTTATGATGATGGACAGGTTTTTGACAAAAGACTTGTGGAGATGTTTAACAAGTATGGATTGAAGGCAACGTTCCATTTGAATGCGGGGACGCTTGGTATTAAGAACGACATTGATGAATTTGTAAAGTGGGAAGAAATCAAAGATTTATATGCTGGGCATGAAGTTGCCTGTCATGGTTTTACGCATCCTTGGTATACACAACTTCCGAAGTCGCGTTTGGTACAGGAAATGATTGATGACAAGCGTGAACTCGAAAAGGTGATGGGATATCCGGTACGTGGTATGTCTTATCCTTATGGCGTATATTCGGATGAAATATGTGATGTGGCAAGAACATTGGGCATTGAATATTCCAGAACGGTAGGGGATACAAATGAATTTCATATTCCGAATGACTTTCTGATGTGGCATCCGACCTGTCATCACAATGCAGATGTATTTGCTTTGACGGACAAGTTGTTGAATCCGGCACATTATGTGGAACTGCAATTGTTTTATGTATGGGGACACAGCTTCGAGTTTGTCAGAGAGAATAATTGGGATCGCATGGAAGAGTTTTGCAAGAAAATATCAGGACATGATAATATCTGGTATGCAACAAATATTCAGATTAAAGAGTATATATGTGCAGCAAAGAGTCTCGTTGCAACAGTAGAGCATGATGCAGTATATAATCCCTCTGCATTACCGATATGGCTCATGACAGAGGACAAAAATGTCGTAAAGGTTCAGCCGGGAGAATTAAAGAAATTCTAGTTTTTTCGTTTTTCAAACATGTTTCTGAACTCTGTAGGGGTGCAGTTCTTACAGATTTTGAACATACGGATAAATGCAGAGATGCTGTTGAACCCGGAAAGCAACGCTACTTCTGTAACAGATGTCTCAGGGTTAATTAACATTTTTTCTGCAAACATGATGCGTCTTAGATTTAAATACTTATAAAATGAATGACTGGTGAATTGCTTAAAAAGGCGGGAGAAGTGATATTTACTGAATCCCGCCATTTCTGCGACATCATCTAAAGTTAAATTTTCTGTGCAATGCTTATTAATGTAGTCACACACTTCCATGAACTTCTCAATATACTCCTGCTGTTTGTTATGACTGGTCTCAAATTTGTCATTATCTGTTGCATGCGTTCTTCCTATTAAAACGAACATACGAATCAACTTTGAATAGATAGAAGCATCACTCAATATGGCGTCTCCATCGTATTCATCCAATATTTCCATCATGATGTCGTAAAGAGTGTCATGTATTTGCGGTGCATTGGATGGCGTAATTAAGGTTGCCGGAGAAATTAAGGAGATTGCCGATTCACATTCTTTAATAGAGTTTAATAGTGAGATGTCTGCCTGAAAGATAAGACGACGACCGGAAGGTGGTGCAGATAGTGTGTGTAGAGTCCCAGGTGCAATTAGTAAAATATCTCCGATGCTCAAATCAAAAGAGACATCATTGCAAACAGCTTTATATGTATTCTCAAGAGGCATCACAATTTCAATAGGAGTATGCCAATGAATCGGATAATCTTCACACTCATCATTATTATATAGCATTATGGTTGAATTATTGGAAAAATTGACGGTTTCATGTATGCCGTTTAGGGTTTCAATCATGAGTGCACGCTCCTTTTGTGTAAAAAATAGCAACAAATGATACAATAGATAAGGATAATAAATACGAAATGTTGCGATTTCGATATCGAGATTTATTATAGCATGTTCTCAAAAAAATGCAACAAAATAACTAAAAATGCCATAAAAAGTTCATCTGAAGCCCTCAAAATGCTAAATGTGCCCAATTGAGAACGAACATTAAAAAGATAGATTAGCAAAAATTAACAATGCAAATAGCAATAATTGATATTTAGAAAGCAATTATTATGATGAAAAATTGCTTTTACACTGTTATGATTTAGGAGTAACAATAATACTCATTAATTTTTCGAAGGGAGAACTAAAAATGAAAAAGAAGTTACTCAGCGTATTACTTAGTTCAGCAATGGTAATCTCATTGTTGGCAGGTTGTAGCTCAGCAGCACCGGCTACAGAACCGGCAGCAGCAGAGGAAGAAGCACCTGCAGCAGATGATGCAGCAGCAGAAGAAGAAGCACCTGCAGAGGATGCAGCAGCTTCAGGCGAAGTTCAGGAAATCACATGGATGTTCTGGGATGACTTGAATGCAACAGAGGATTTAATTTCACTTGGTTACAAAGATACACTTGACAGATTTAACAAAGATTATGAAGGCCAGTATCATGTAACAGCAATTACAACAAACCTGGAAGAGTACTATCCTAAGTTGAATGCACTTGTTGCATCAGGACAGACACCTGACGTATTCATCGTTAGCCCTGGTCCTAACCTTACAACTTATGTAGAGCCGGGTGTTGCAGCAGACTTAACAGATACATTGAAAGCTGACGGATGGTATGACACATTCAACGGTGGTGTATTTGACAAAGCTACCTATGATGGAAAGATTTACGCAGTTCCGTTGAACCTTGCAGCAGCATGTGTATTCTATAACACAGAAATGTTTGAAAAAGCAGGCGCAACAGTTCCTACAACATATGATGAGTTCCTGACAACATGCCAGACTCTTCAGGATGCAGGTTACACACCTATCACAATCAGTGCAGGTACAGCATGGTGTCTTTCAATGTTAGCTGGTTACCTTTGTGACAGAGAAGGTGCAGATCTTGATGCTATCGCAGCTCATGAAGCTTCATGGTTAGATCAGCCTTTCGTAGACGCAGCAAACAAGATGGTTGAATTATCACAGTACTTCCAGCCTACAGCAGCTGGTGATACAAATGACGTAGCAACAGCTAACTTCTATAATGAAGAAGCAGCTATGATGATTCAAGGTTCATGGGCTATCGGCCAGATCAACGGCGAGAATCCTGATTTCGAAGCTAAATGTGGTGTATTCCAGTTCCCTGGCATCGAAGGCAAGAATGATCCTAACAGAATCATTGCAAAATCAGATAGTTTAGCAATGAGCGCAACAACAAAATATCCTGAAGCATCTGTAGCATTGATGAAATACTTCACAGATGAGACAGCTCAGAAGTACACAGCAGAAGTTGGTGGTAAGATTCCTGTAACCGCAGCAGATGTTGATTACAGCGTAGCTCCTCAGCAGTTAGAGTATGTTATGGATATCTTTGGTAACACATCAGGCGTATTCGGATTCTACAATGAGTCAATGGCTTCAACAGAAGCAGGCGCAACATTCGATGACGCTATGGTTGGTATCTATCTTGGAAACACATCAGTAGAAGACGGTCTTCAGGTTGTTGAAGATTTCTACACAGATAATGTTTGGTAAAAAATAAGTAAAAGATATCGGCATATAATATGGGGTTGGTGAATTCACTAGCCCCTTTTATGCCGAAAACGATTTGTCGTGGAGGGTTATTTATGGATAAATTATTACGCAACAAGAAGGCAATATGCCTGTTCATAGCACCGGGAATTATTTTATTTACATTTGTTTTGTTTATTCCGATTTGCCAGTCGGTGTATTATTCCCTTTGCGATTATGATGCATTGACACCGCCGGTGTTTATCGGACTTAAAAACTACATAAAGTTATTTACGAAAGATACAACTATGAAAATCGCAATTAAGAATTCCTTGTTTTTTATGGTTTTCTCTGTTGTTTCACAGTTGGTTGTAGGATTGGTTTTGGCAGCGTTATTGACCAATATTAAAAAAGGAAGAAATGCTTTTAAGAATATATATTACTTACCTTGTGTATTGTCATCAGCAGCTTTAGGACTTTTGTGGATGTTCATCTTCAGCACAAAGTTAGGTATTAATCAGGCTCTTGCACAATTCGGCATAGAGGGACCACTTTGGTTGATGGATACGAGTACTTATATTGCTTTGCCAATGAAGGTAATTGCATTTGTGGCTTTGTGGCAATATGTAGGACAGTCGATGATGTTATATATGGCACAGATATCGGGCATCAGTACAACCTTGTATGAAGCATCTTATATTGATGGAGCAACAAAGAAACAGGCATTTTTACATGTTACTCTGCCTCTGATTAAACCGATGGTAGCAACGGCAATGTCATTGAACTGTATTGGTT
>DATESB010000070.1:0-15428 GCA_035271065.1 Lachnospiraceae bacterium
GTTCCCATCCTTTATTCCTCTGTACAAGGATATCTTTGAATTCCGTCAGGATATTAAGGAGGTGCTGCATATGTATTCGAAAGCGCTAGAAGAAATGGACCGAAACACTATAAAATACATGATAGATTTGCAAAAAGAAGAGATTGAAAAGCAGAAGGAAGAATTAGAAAAATTAAAGGAAGAAAGCGACAAACAAAAGAGAGAAAACGAGCAACTGCGTCAGCAACTAGAGGAACTCAGGAAAAAACAGAAAGAGTAACAATAGAAACAAGAAAGTGCCTCCGGCTACGATAATCGGAGGTGCTTTTGATAATTAAGAGGATATAGCAATTGTTTATATAATAGTAGCGAGAAAGTTGTAGGAGGGAATCCAGATGGATTTATCATCAATTCTAAAAGGAGATGAATATCGGTTTATAAATGACGATGAACATCTTGGCAAACATGTCATTTTACTAGGTTTGGCAGGTAGTTATTCCTATGGAACAAATAATAGTGACAGTGATATTGATATTCGTGGTGTAGCACTGAATCAAAAATCTGATTTAATTGGATTGACCGAATATGAGCAGTATGTGGATACCGATACAGATACGACAATCTACACATTTAACAAAATGGTGAAGTTACTTTTGAATTGTAATCCCAATACCTTGGAACTGCTTGGACTGAATTCAGAGCATTATTTATATCTCAATGATTTAGGCAGGGAACTCATTGCAAATGCGGGAATGTTCTTGTCAAAGAGAGCGATTCAGTCTTTTGGTGGCTATGCAGATGCACAACTTCGCAGGCTGCAGAATGCTTTGGCGCGGGATGCATATCCTCAAAATGAGAAAGAAAAGCACATTTACAATTCAGTGAAAAATGCAATGTATGACTTCAAAAATCATTATGAGAAATTTGAATATGGGACAATGCAAATTTATATAGATAAAGCACAGAATCCGGAATTTGAAACAGAGATTTTCATTGATACAAATCTGACACATTATCCACTGAGAGACTATAAGAATATATGGAACGAAATGAATAATGTGGTGAAAGACTACGATAAAATAGGCAAGCGGAACCGCAAAAAGGACGACAATCACCTAAATAAACACGCTATGCATTTGGTACGCCTTTTCATGATGGCTATCGATATTTTGGAAAAAGGTGAAATCAATACCTACCGAAAAGATGAGCATGAATTGTTGTTAAACATTCGCAAAGGTGACTACCAGAGGGAAGACGGAACGTTCCGAGAAGAATTTTATGACATTGTAAATGAATACGAACAGAGACTGGATTATGCAGCGGAGCATACTGAATTGCCGGACGAACCGAATGTCAAAGAGGTGGAAGCGTATGTCATGTCTGTCAATGAGAGGGTGGTAAAGGATGAAATATAAGGATTATGACGGCCCGATAGAGAAACTGATACAGAGCAAGTTAAAAGAAATAGAAGAGAAAGAAAATGTCCGGGTGCTTCATGCGATAGAGTCAGGAAGCCGGGCGTGGGGATTTGCGTCGCTTGACAGTGACTATGATGTGCGCTTTATTTACGTGCATTCCAAGGAATATTATCTTTCACTGCAAACGAAATCCGATTGTCTATCAGTCAACATCAGAGTGGGATAGAGTTAAAGAGGTGGCTTTACAATATTTTTCCTGCAAGGCAGCCATATATCATTATTATGGGACTGCACAAAAGAATTATAGTGAATACCTGACAGACGATATGGTAAAATATAAAAAGTACTTTTATGTACTTCGCCCTATTTTAGCGTGTAAATGGATAGAGAAGAAGAAATGTCCGCCACCGGTGCTGTTTCAGGAACTGGTAAATGAAGTGCTGGAAGAGGAGATGAAGTCTTTGGTAGATGAATTGTTGGCACAGAAGATGCAAATGGCTGAAGCGGATAAAGGGGTTCGCATCGATCGATTGAATGAATACATATGCGAGAACTTAACTTATTTCAAAAAATTGGCAGAGCAAATGCAGGATGACAGGAATGCGGACTGGAATAGGTTGAATCAATTGTTTTTTAGTTTAGTGGTGTAGAGAAAGAGAACCATAGAAAAATATGGTTGTGTTACTTCGATATCAAATGTTATAATATTTTTGGATGAAATAACATGGAAAGTAGAAATAGCGTAGGTTGTTGATGATAGGGACAATCTGCGCTTTTTAATATAGGTGAATTAGTATTGACAAATGGATGATTTTACAATTTGGAGGATAGTGTGAAAGAATACATATTAGATGACGAAAAGTATTTTTTTGATGGAAAGCGGTGGCTGGATGAAGCAAGATTGGCGGTACCGACATCTATTGAAAGCAAATTAAATAGATTATTGACTAAGGACATAGACTTTCAAACCATGTCATATGAAGAATTACTTCATTTTGCTTCGGATATCAAGGAAAGTGAAAATTATCAGTTAGCAATTAGAGCATTAGAGATATTACTTGAACGGGGAAATAAAACAAAACTGAAAATGATCTTACCGCGATTAACGGCGTGTTATAGGAAAGTTGGGAAATCCGAACAGGCAATTAAAATGGGTCGGCATTACATAGAGGCATATGGAGAGGAAGCAAAATCGGCAGCTTTATATACATCAATGGCAGCAGCGGCATGTGATGCGGATGATTTTTTGCTGGCAAGAAAATATGCTAATACAGCACGCGCAATGTCGGGGAAGGAGCCTTCAGCAGAATTAATAAATACCTATTCTAGAATCAAAAAGCATGATGGTGGAGTTGATTTGTCGGAGGAGTGTTATTATGTGCAAAGAAATAAGGCAACAGAAAGTGGAGCTCAAGAGCAGTCAAAAGAGAGAAAGGCACTGATTGCTATATGGCAGTCGCTTTCTCAAGAGCAGAAAGATAAACATAAAGATAATTTTCAAATGATAAGTGATGTGCTACGGTGATACAGTGAAGACTAATATGCGTATCTATAGAAAAGTACAGATAAAAAAATCAAATATTATCTGTTCATAGGTGGACATATGATATAATTATTAGGGGATTCGCTAACTTTATGTGAAATGATTATGGAGGTAATATGGCAGACTTTACTGAAGATGTAATAAAGGAATTACAAGAAGGTTTACATACAGCTTTTATTGATAGCAGATATAATTCCAATCTTGCTTTTAGACCAGAGTTTGTATCTAATGACTACAAACAAGGTAAAAAGGTTTTGTCTTCTATTGAGCAAGAATTGAATAATTGCAATGAATTTTGCATCAGCGTTGCTTTTATTACACAAAGTGGAATTACTCCTTTATTACAAACCTTGAAAGAATTAGAGAGGAAGAACATTCCTGGAAAAATACTGACAACAGACTATTTAATGTTTAGCGATCCTGATGCATTAGAGAAACTGTCTTCACTTAAGAATATTAAGTTAAAGATGTATTGTACAGATAGTGAAATAGGCGGATTTCATACAAAGGGATATATTTTTAGAAAAGATGAAATTTATCGAGTTATCATTGGAAGCTCCAACATAACACTAGGAGCGATAACGAAAAATCGCGAATGGAATACCAAAATTGTATCGACAGCGACGGGATCTGTAGTTCAAGATGTATTGAGTGAATTTAATGAATTGTGGAATAGTCTACATTCAAAAGAATATGATGATTTTATTGATCACTATAGGACACAATATAAAATTGTAAAAGAACAACAGAAAATCGCTAAAAGAGAGCAAGTAGTTGACTATGAACAATACGCTCTTAAGCCCAATAAGATGCAAACAGCTTTTATTAGTAATCTAGAGAGAATGAGAGCTAATAATGTGGAAAGAGCTCTTCTGATTAGTTCCACCGGAACAGGAAAAACTTATGCATCGGCATTTGCATTGAGAGAGATGAAACCTAGAAAAGCTCTTTTCTTAGTACATAGAGAACAGATTGCAAAACAATCAATAAAAAGTTATAAAAGAGTATTTGGAAAAAGTGTTACATATGGTCTCCTTTCTGGAAATAGAAAGGAAATTGATGCAGATTTTTTGTTTTCGACTATGCAAATGATGGCAAAGCAAGAAATCAGAGAACAGTTTTCTCAAAATGAATTTGATGTGATTGTTATAGATGAGGTTCATCATGCAGGAGCAGTTAGTTATCAGAAGATAATGGAGTATTTTAGACCACAGTTCTATTTGGGAATGACAGCAAGTCCTGATACTAACAACTATGATATATACTCCATATTTGATCATAATATTGCATATGAGATTCGATTGCAACAGGCGATGGAAGAGGATTTGCTATGCCCGTTTCATTATTTTGGAATTACCGATATTGAAATAGAGGGTGAGGTGTTCGATGATAATACAGGTCTCAAAAATTTTAATGCTCTCATTTCTGATGCGCGTGTGGAATATGTGATTCAAAAAGCGGAGTATTATGGATATTGTGGAGAGCGAGTGAAAGGGCTGATATTTTGTAGTCGAAAAGAAGAAGCAAGAGAATTGTCGGCGAAATTCAATCAGCGTGGGTATAGAACGGATGTGTTAACCGGCGAAGATAGTCAAGAACGTCGAGAGAGTGTAATTGAAAAGTTGGCGAATGATGATGCAGAGGAGCAGTTAGATTACATTTTTTCTGTAGATATTTTTAATGAAGGTGTGGATATTCCAGAGGTTAATCAGGTGATTATGCTTCGGCCAACGGAATCTCCAGTTGTTTTTATTCAACAATTAGGACGTGGCCTTCGTAAATTGGATGAGAAAGAATATGTTATAATTTTAGATTTCATAGGAAATTACATGAATAATTTTATGATACCTATGGCGCTTTCGGGCGACCGTACTTATAATAAAGACACCATTCGGAAATATGTAATGGAGGGGAGCCGTGTCATTCCTGGTAGTTCCACCATTCATTTTGACGAGATTTCAAAGAAGCGTATTTTTTCATCTATTGATAAAGTGACGACAACAAAGAAGTTGTTAACAGAGAAATATCAGATATTAAAGAATAAATTAGGAAAAATACCAAGTGTATTGGATTTTTATGAATATGGCGAAATTGACCCCATGCTTTTTATAGATTATGCGGGTTCATATCATCAGTTCCTACAGCTAGTGGATAAAGAATATAGTGTTCATTTTTCGAGTGATGAAATGAAAATTATTGAGTTCATTTCAGGCCTACTGGTAAATGGAAAGCGACCACATGAACTGATTATTCTGCAGTTTCTTTTGGGACAGAACGAGTTTAAAAAGTGGGAAGTTCAACAGACGATTAAAGAGGCATATAGAGAAGAAAATAGTGGTAAGGCCGTTGACTCAGCAATAAATGTGTTATCAGGTGGATTTGTAAATACGCAAAATGAAAAGAAAAAGTATGCCAATCTAGAGATATTTGCGGAGCACGGTGGAAGTTATACGAGAATGATGTCATTTTACCAACGATTACAACATCAAGAATTTTATCATCAGATAAAAGATTTAATTGATTTAGGGTTACAAAGGTATCAAGATATATATCTTCCTAGAATAAATGAGTTTGGTCTAGCATTATATGAGAAGTATACAAGAAAAGATGTGTGCCGTATTTTAAATTGGGAGAGAGATGATAGTTCCACAGTATATGGATATAGAATAAAATACGGAACTTGTCCCATTTTTGTTACTTATAATAAACAAGATGATATTTCAGAGAGCACAAAGTATAATGACAGATTTATTGACAACAGGATATTTAGCTGGATGACACGAAGTACAGGTAATTGGAGAACTGAATCTGAGCAAATAATGAAGTATAAGGAAAGCGGTTTAGTCATTCATTTGTTTATCAAAAAAAGTGATGATGAAGAGAAAAAAGATTATTACTATATTGGACAGTGTTATCCTCAAAAAGCACAAGAAGAGATAAATACAAATGGGGCGCCCATTATGAATATAGAATTAGGATTAAGAACGGCAGTTCGAGAAGATATTTATGATTATTTTACACAATAAAACAATGTGGAGATGATATTATGGCAAAGACAATTAATGTAGTAGCAGCAATCATTCAAGGTGTTGGTGAAAATAAAAACAAAATATTCGCAACACAAAGAGGATACGGAGATTTCAAAGACGGATGGGAGTTCCCCGGTGGCAAAGTAGAGGAAGGTGAGACACCTGAAGATGCCTTGATACGTGAAATCAGCGAAGAACTTGATACTGTGATTTCTGTGAATGAATACCTTTATACAGTAGAATACGATTATCCTCAATTTCATTTATCAATGAAGTGTTATTTATGTACTGTGACAGACGGCAAACTTATTTTGAAAGAGCATGAAGCGTCAAAGTGGCTGACAAAGAATGAACTATATAGCGTTGATTGGCTCCCGGCAGATCAAGACATTATTCCAATTATCGAACAGAAGATGAAAGACTAAGCTACATTATAAGTTAAAAGAGGGAGTGTATTGCAACAATGTCAAAGTTCTTACAACCAGATAAAGATTTCCAGAAAGAAGTCACAAAATATCATAAGTCAGATGCCATATCTGCAATTCTCTTATTTTTCATTATGTGTATATTGTATACAGTTCTAGCAATTACAGATCATAAAATCCCCTTCATAAAGAAATATACGCAAACGGAAAACGCACTTCTAGTTGGCGGTATATTCAACATACTCATGATTGCTATTACGTTCCTATTTTTGAAAGTAAGAAAAGAAAAACTTTCATCCATTGGTCTCTATAACGGACAGTGGAAGAAGAGTTGCATTATTGGTTTGATTTTGGCAGCAATTCTATTCTTCACAAATTGTTTATCTAACATCATCAGTGGTGCAAGTTTTGTGGCTGGAAAGGATATTCTTCGGCTTTCTTTTTATTATCTGACGGTTGCATTTTGTGAGGAAGCTGTATTTAGAGGATATATCGGAACGAGGCTATACGGAATGAGTTCTAATAAGTATATGGTGATTATTGTGACGGGCATTTTATTTGTGGTGATGCATTTTCCATATAGAATGGTGGCTTATGGCATGACAATCAGTGATTTGACAATCCACAATGTGGGATGGATTGTGGACTTGTTTGTGACGCATACGGTGCTATCGATTATCTATATGAAGACAAACTCGCTGTATGGTTCGATTATTCCACATTGGATGAGCAATTTAGCGTATAATCTTGTTATGAGGTAAACGAATGTGATAGTATTTCATGATCCACATACACGGAGGTGGAGGAAAACGATGAACGCACAAAGGCTGTATAATCAGAACGCAGATATCTATGATTTATTGGATGTACTCTATTTCAAAAACTATGAAACCAGCCCAAGAAAGGTGGTTTTAGAAGCAATTGGTGATAGCGATGAGGTGCTGGATTTGTGCACCGGAACGGCTACCAATGGTATCAATATTGCAAAAGCAAAGGAATCCGCGCAGGTTGTAGGTGTTGATTTGTCCAAAGATATGCTACAGATAGCAGAAAATAAGGCAAAGCAAGCGGGAGTTACTAATCTGGCAGCAGCAATCCTTTCGGAAGCGAGGCGTGTTCTTAAGGATGACGGTGAACTTATTGTAACGGAAGGGGAGAGGAGTAAGAGCATCGGCAGAAAGATTAAGTTTCTTCCGATAGAACTCTTTGAGCCGAAGCCTTACAAGACATTCGTAGTGCAGGACATGCAGCAGTATTTTAAGCAGCATGGATTTGAGATGATGCAGTATCATCACTGCGACTATTCACGCGTGATGATTTTGACGAAGATATAGTAGTTATTCGATTTTTGTCTATATGCCCATCATATAGACATATAGATGAATAATACTTGATTATTCATATATATGTCTATATAATGGTAAATAGATGGAGGTGAGAGTATGATTTTTTCGAATAGTAATTGCCTATATATAGCGATAGTGGGTGATATTAAGAGTTCAAAAAAAATTGAGAATAGAGCAGAAATACAAAACAATCTAATGTTGACGCTAGAAAGAATCAATGAAAAGTATAAGGATGATATTGCGTCAAAATTTATTGTAACTCTGGGTGATGAATTTCAGGGTTTGTTGTGTAAAGGATATAATATTATGAATATTTTGCAAGAGATTGAGAGAAAGATGTATCCGACAAAAATCCGTTTTGGAATTGGAATTGGAAGAATTACGACCAAAATTAATTCGGAGATGTCATTGGGGGCGGATGGGCCTGGATACTATAAAGCAAGAGAAGCAATAGATTATTTAAAAAGAAATGAGAAGAAAAAGCAGATGATATCATCGGATACGCGGGTTGAAGTGGAATGTGACAATAAGAACACGATGATTTTATTGAATTCAATGCTATCGCTTATTACAGTCTTGAAAGAATCGTGGAGTGATAGACAAAGAGAGATAATTTGGGATATGTTGGAACATCAGGACAATCAGATAGAAGCGGCAAAAAGACTGCAAGTTACGCAGCCAACAATTCAAAAAAGTCTTGCAAGGGGAAATTATTTTATTTATAAAGATGCAGTTGATACTATTGAGAAGGTGCTTTCAGAAATAGGGGGAGAGAATGTTTAAGGAATATTTTATACTGCTTCTTTTAGGTCATGTATTAGGGGATTTCTATTTTCAGACAAAGAAAATGTCAGATAATAAAAAGCAGAAATTTGGATGGGTTATTCTTCATGGTTTGACTTATGGATTGGTGATGGTAGTAATCTGTTTTCTGTTTGGACAAGTTAAATTAGTTGTTTCAGCATGTGCAGCAACATTAATCCATATGCTAATTGATATACTGAAATATATTTATTTAAAATTATGTAAAGAGAAGACATACGTAAAAGAGTGTAGTGTATTTTTTATAGATCAGGCACTACATTTTATGAGTATAATGGCGATTTCATATGTTTTTGTGTTGAGTTGCGGAGAGATATTGAGTGGGAGTATAGTTGAGAATTTTTTTCTCACCATTAATGTTTCGGAAATAGTAGTACTAGCATGGATACTTGCTCTGTTAATTATAAGTAAACCGGCAAATATTATGATTCAAAGATTTTTATCTGCTTATAGACCGAAAAGTAATGTGGAACATAAGGATGATAATAATGCCGGTCGGTTGATTGGCACAGTAGAGAGAGTGATTATATTGATTCTCATTTCAATAGGTCAATATTCATCAATAGGATTGGTATTAACGGCAAAATCTATAGCAAGATATGATAGAATATCGAAAGAAAAGGATTTTGCAGAGTACTATTTATTAGGAACATGATCCTTGTTGCATCAAATCCGTAGATAAACTGATTCAATACATAAATGAGGTTGGTTTTCTGCCCTTATTTAAGAATGAAATACCGGGCTTTTCTGTAGAGGAAAGAACGGTTGCAAAATATTGGTGGAGTGGCTATACAGAACGCGATCCGTGGGAATGGCGAGAAATTGTTGCCGGAAGCGGGAAAGTTGCTTATGGGAAATTCTTCGATAAGAAGGCGGGGTTTATTTCCAAGGAATGGTTTCCGTGTTTTGCGAATTATCGCAGAAATGGGTACAATTTTGATGCGCGATGGGATGATGAACTGGCAAGTATCCGCAGTAAGAAAATCATGGATTGTTTTGAGCCCGATACGGAACTCTAAAAGAGGGGCAACCTTATGGGTGGTCGGTGGTGGTGTATTCCATGCCGGAGCATTTGTGGGGATATGAGTATATCGCGGAAGCATATAAAGAGGCACCTGCTCAGTCTAAGGAACGGGTTGTGCAACAAATTATAAAAAATTTTCCAATTGCACCACAAAAACAGATTGAGAAATACGTATAGTATGAAGAAAGCAAATTGATACAAATGGAACAAGACAGACAAAAGAAAACAAAAAGGGTGGAAAATGATGAAACAAATCGGAAAACGTATGTGCATGGTGGTTTTGGTAATCGTGTGCGCTCTATTTGCGGCAGCATGTAATGGTACAACAGGAAATGAAGGAGCGGAAAATGGCGGCAAAGCCAAAGGAGAGTCTTTTGCACCAACAGATTTACATGAGAAGATGTTTGAAGCAAAGATGTCTTCTTGGGGCGAGGTATCTTCATTGGATGATTATCACGCATATACCAATTGGGTGGTTTACTATGACGGAACAGTTGAGAAGTGTTCATTTTACCATATCAGCGGATACACGGATAAATCTGTCTGGAAAATGAGTGATGCCGAATTTGCTGAGTTAACGGAACTTTTAACCGGTAAATTTCAGAAGAAGCAGAAGGAAGTAGACGCGAGTGACGGCGACGGCTGGAGCATGACATATTTTGATGAAGCCGGCAATCCGATTTATTCTTATGATGGTTATATCTACGGTTTGGAGACAATGGAACTGATTGAAGAAATCATTGATTATCAAGCGGATAAGGAAGTAACACAAGAGGAATATATCTATGAATCGCATGAGCAGATGCTGCGAATGAGTATAGACAGTACGGCATTAGATCAGAATGAGAATGTGATTCAAAATGGAGAATGGATCCTGTATTATGATGGGAAAATAGAGACAACTATGCAGTATGCATCTGAAGATACGATAGAGACACATGAATACAAAATGGATGATGCTGGCGTTCAGAAAATCCAAGAGCTATTGGAAGCAAATTTTGTGGAAATTTTAAATGGCGAAGAATCGGATGAAATGTGGTGTTTCGAGTCATATAACATATTAGGTGATGATATCAATTTCTTCTACGGAGATATTAAAGGCATTGACTTCTTAGAGGAAATCAGAGAGATTATTTACAGTTATTGCGACGAGTGAACAGATTTACGTCCTTAAAAGTGTATAGACAACTGCATTTTACGTCCTTAAAAGTGTAGCAATAACCGCACTTTACGTCCTTAAAAGTGTTGACCACATGCATATTTCTGTTATAATGGGGATATAATAAGAAAATTCTTGTAATAGAACAAGGGTGGTGTGTGGAATGAAAAGATATGCAATGGATGATTTGCAGAACTGGAAAGAACGAAAAGACAGAAAGCCATTGATTATTCGTGGAGCCAGACAGGTGGGAAAGACATGGCTCATGAAAGAGTTTGGCAAAACTAATTTTGAAAAAGTGGCATATGTAAATTTTGATAATAATATGAGAATGAAGCAGATTTTCGAGGGAGATTTACAGATTGACAGATTGATTCTGGCAATTAGTGCAGAAACAGGGGTGTCAATTCAGGCAGACAATACACTTCTGATTTTTGATGAAGTACAAGAAGTGCCCCGAGCACTTACTTCGTTAAAGTACTTTTGTGAAAATGCTCCCGAATATGCAATTGTGGCAGCTGGTTCGTTGTTAGGGGTAGCCCTACATCAAGGAACGTCTTTTCCTGTTGGAAAAGTTAATTTTATGGATTTATATCCCATGTCATTTAAAGAATTTCTGTGTGCACTGGGTGAAGAGAGATTTGCAGATATATTAGATGGTGATGATAGCTCAATGGTAACGATGTTTAATTCCAAATACATTGACCGTTTGAGAGAATATTATTATGTCGGTGGAATGCCTGAGGCAGTAAATGCTTTTGCAGAGACGAAAGATTTTTTTCAGGTGCGGGAGATACAAAAAAATTTGCTGGATTATTACCAACAGGATTTTTCAAAACATGCCTCTGCAAATTTGATTCCGAGGTTGAACTTGGTGTGGAATTCGATACCGATGCAATTGGCAAAAGAAAATAAGAAATTTATTTATGGACAGGTACGAGAAGGTGCAAGAGCAAAGGATTTTGAACTTGCGATTCAATGGCTTATGGACTGTGGACTCATTCATAAAGTACAGAGAGTGACGAAACCGGCCCTTCCATTGAGGGCATATTTGGATTTTGATGCATTCAAAATATATTTGATGGACGTTGGCTTGTTGGTTGCGATGACGGATTTAGATGCAAAGGTCATTATTGACGGAAACAAGATTTTTACGGAGTTCAAGGGAGCGTTGACGGAACAATATATTTTGCAACAGTTGAAAGCGGACTTAGGGGTTGAGGCATACTATTATTCAGCAGCAAATTCAAAGGGAGAGATTGATTTCTTGTTACAGGGGGCAACCTCGGTACTGCCGCTTGAGGTCAAGGCTGAGGAGAATCTGAAGGCAAAGAGTTTGCGTGCATATTGTGAGAAGTATCAGCCCAAGTATGCAGTAAGAACATCGATGTCTGATTATCGCGAGCAGGATTGGATGACAAATATTTCTCTATACGATATAGGGAGAATTAGAAAATACTTAGAAGATTAGGAAAGAACCATGGAAGATCAACTGGAATTATTCTTAAAGAGCCTTGATTTCATGAAACTGGGCCAGACAATTGAACATGAAAATTGGCAGATTGCCGGCATGACTGCTCAGAAATTGCAGAAGCATGCCAAGGAAGCAGGAACTGCTCTGTTTGACAGACAATTCATCAACATCAAGCAGTGCATCGGACAGAAAAACAAAAAGCAGGCACAGGATATATTGGCTGTTATCATTGCAAAGCGAACACAGTTATTGAAGGAAAGGGAGACAGAAAAATGTTGACTGTAGCAGAACTAACTGCAAAAACAATAGGGGAATGTGAAAAACTGGATCGCAACACGCAGACAATCCAAATGATAGAATTGATGAAGACAAAATAGTCTGATATAATGAAACAGGCAGATTAAACGATAAACAATTTGTCGCTTTACTGAATGTGTTAAGGAGACCAGTTATGAAAGAACTACTGTATGTAGAAGTGAAATTAGATGAAATCAATGGTTTTGAAAGTGATGACAAGGCGGTTACGATGATACTTTTCCACGGTGAAGCCAAGGGAGAGTATTTTACCGGAACAATTCTTCCCGGCGGAGTAGATACGCAGATTAGAGAAGACGGAGTCAATCATTTGTCTGCAAGATACATTTTGGAGGGAACAGACTGTCAAAACCAACCTTGTAAGATATTCATCGAAAATAACGGTGTACCGGATCCACATACAGAAGGACGATTTATTACGGTGCCCAAAATTATCACAGATAGTCAGGCATTAAAATGGTTTGAAACAACACACCTGTCCGGAGAAGTGATTGCAACGGATGAAATGGTGATGATTAAGATATATGGAGAGGATTAAATGGTTACACTTAAGGAAATAGCCGGCAGATGCAATGTGTCAGCAACTACAGTTTCGAATATCCTAAACGGAAAGCCGAAAGTGAGTGAAAAGACGAGAGAAGAAGTGATGCAGGTAGTCCGAGAGTTGGGTTACCAGCCTGATTATATTGCACAGGGACTTCGTCGGAAAAAGACACGGACGATTGGAATTATTGCTGAGGATATTGCACAGTTCACGACACCGACCATGGTGGAAAGCATTATGGCTTATTGCGAAGAAAGAGGATATCGTACCATTGTGCAGAATCTGCGTTTGTATGGAAGGTGGTCAGACCAATGGTTTAATCAGGAAGAAGAGTATGAGAGAGTTCTGGAACCGGCTTTAATGGAATTGCGGTCTGTGAAGGTAGAGGGTATTATTTATCTGGCAGGTCATGCAAGAGTGATTAAGAGCATTTCGGAACATTTTCCGATACCGGTGGTCATGGCATATGCATATACGAAACTACCTCATATTCCTTCGGTTGTAATCGATGACAGAAAGAGCAGTTATGAATTGGTGTCATACTTACTGTCAAAGGGACATACCAAGATAGGGGTTGTTGCCGGCAAAGAGGATAATATTCATACACAAAGGAGACTGTTGGGTTATCAGGAAGCACTTTATGATGCCGGGGTTACTTATAATCCAAAATGGGTACGTTTTGGAGATTGGGAGCGTCCGTCCGGACATGCAGAAGCAGGAGCGTTGATTGAGGAAGGTGTGACTGCAATTTATTGCATGGCGGATCGAATGGCAGGCGGTGTTTATGATTATCTGGAGGAGCATGATATCAGAGTAGGCGAAGATATCTCGGTCATTGGATTTGACAATCAGGACATTGCAGAATACTTCAGACCTGCTTTGACTACAACTGCATTACCGTTAGCGGAGATTGGAAGAAAGTCAGCAGAGATATTGTTAAAGCGTTTAGATGAGGAGTGGACGGAACCGGAGAAGGAAGAGATTGTAGAAATACCGATTCCATGCAAGTTTATTGAGAGAAAATCAGTCAGAAAGATAAATTAGTTCAATAGAGTTAAACTTTAGGGAGAATCGGGATATTCCGGTTCTCTTTTCTTTGTAAAAACGGTTGACTTTAGAAGAAGATATAATTATACTTAAATTACGCTTTGTTTAACGTTAAACAAAACAGGAGGCAGAAAAATATGGCATATGGAAGTTTGGATTTCTATTCAGAATGTTTAAAACGGACAGTTACGTTTAAAATTATACTGCCAAATGAGACGGACACTATGAACGTAGCACCAATGAGACTTTTATTGTTGTTGCATGGTTATAACGGAACTCATACCGATTGGATGTTAAACAGCAGAGTTTTAGAACTGGCTGTAAAGTATCATATGTGTGTTGTGATGCCTTCCGGTGAGAACAGCTTTTATCTGGACGGCGAAGCAACCGGCAGAAAATATGCAACATATATCGGAGAAGAACTTCCAAATTATATTAAGAAGACTTTTTCGGTATCGAATCGCAGAAGTGAAACTTATGTCGGAGGTTTTTCCATGGGAGGGTTTGGCGCTCTGCATACAGCATTCCGTTATCCTGAGACCTTTGGTAAGGTGTTTGCGCTATCTTCCGCATTAATTATTCATGAGGTAAAGAATATGAAACCGGGCAGGGGTAATGACATTGCCAATTATGATTATTACCGCTTGATGTTTGGGCAGCCGGGGATGCTGGAGGAAAGTGAGAACAATCCGGAAGAACTCATACGTCAACTTCTTTTTGAAGGCAAGAAGATACCTGATATATTCATGGCATGTGGAACAAGTGACTTTTTATTGGAAAATAACAGAGATTTTGCAGCCTTTTTGAAAGAGAATGGCGTTGAATATACTTATCAGGAAAGTGAGGGCGACCATAATTTTGACTTTTGGAATAAAAACTTGGATATTGTAATGAAATGGATGATATAGTGGAAAAGGAGAGGGTAAACATGAACGCAAAAATCAAGTTAAGTAAAGACAAAACAATAGGAGAGATTGACAACCGAATCTACGGCTCTTTCATTGAGCATCTTGGGAGAGCGGTATATGGTGGTATCTATGAGCCAAACCATGCGACCGCAGATGATATGGGATTTCGTCAGGATGTCATGGATGCAGTTAAGAAATTGCAAGTTCCGATTGTGAGATATCCGGGCGGAAACTTTGTGTCGGGATACCATTGGGAAGACGGCACGGGAGAGAAAGCAAAACGCCCTAAGAAAATGGAATTGGCATGGTTTTCTGTTGAAACGAATGAGGTAGGAATTGATGAGTTTCAGGAATGGGCAAAGCGTGCAGGCACAGAAGTCATGATGGCAGTGAAT
>DATESB010000071.1:0-2376 GCA_035271065.1 Lachnospiraceae bacterium
GTCGGTAAAGTGCTGATTCATGGGAAAGAGGCACCTATTATCGGATATATTTGTATGGATCAAACATTAGTGGATGTTACGGACATTCCCGAGGCACAGCAAGGCGATATTGCAGTTATTATCGGCAAATCAGGTGAAAAAGTTATAACCGCATACGACCTTGCAGAACAAACAGGAACCATCACAAATGAAATTCTAAGTCGCCTTGGAAGCCGTCTTGAAAGAACGCTTCTTGCGTAATCGGTTGATAGTTTGTACAATGTGATCCATACCACAGGCAGAAGCTACAACAAAGACCAGAACGAAGTCATATAAATAGCGAGCTCTTGCTTCAAAGAGAGTCACAAAGGCAATCATGCCAAGTACACTCAACATGATAACCAAATCCTTGCTTCTGCGACGTTTATAAAGTGCAAGGCACATTCCGAGCATAGTTGTAAGTACATAAATCCAGACGGTCTGCTGTAATAGGACAAGATATTTATTGTTGATACCGGCTTCATCGTTATAGAAAAAGCTCCGTAGGAAATTGGCTGTATCAGTTGGTTCCTTTAATTTAATCATAAAGAAGCCACCTTCTCCGCCTTCAAAGCCCCAGGCAAAAGTACCGTCGTTGAAATTAACGAGGGTTTTTCTTTTCAGAAAATCAAGATAACCTTGGACACCAAATTCCTCAAAACGTGCTCTGATAGCAAGTTCATTGGCGACTGTTCGTTCCTCAGGAGTTGAAAAAGATTGTGAATAAGTAAAATCTTCGTTATTCCAAATACCATCCCATTCATCATTCAATCCCATCATCATGTAGTGTGTAAAAGAAACAGCTTTATTTTCATCTAAATCACAATTGATATAGGAATTCATAAATTGATTAACACCATATGCCATTAAAAACCCAACCATAGCACCCAAGAGCGATTGCAGCACGACCCTTCGCGTTGGATGTTCAAATAGTATTGTAAAGGTTTCTACGAGCAAAATGGAAATAAAGACAATGACAGTATAAGGCTTAAAGATAAATCCAATCAAACTCAAAAAAGTAATACCTAACCAACAAATCACAGGATATTTCTTGAATTCCTTACGCTTGCAATAAAGATACAGAACTGAAATCGGGATAATCAGGCAATAGCCATCCGAATACGGGACAATCATCCATGGCGACATTCCGACAAGAAAGACACCTACTATCCATGCAGCCAGACCAATACTTTTTCGTAAGGTAATTCTTTTAACGGTCAAGGTCAGCAAAATTAGAGCAATATCGGTCAGCAAAATTTCAACACATGTCAAGGCAAAATAGATGGCAGTGTAATCCTTCATAAAAGAAAATAATTTAATAATAACTGATAATGCACAAGTCAGAGCAATGTTATTCGGATATATTGAAAGGTAGTCGGTATTTTCAATTGTACCCGTAAATGCACGCTCAAATGCCATGGTGACTACCATATCACAGTCCCACCCTGCGAAAAAGAGAATATCATAGGCAACATATATTTGAATAATCATCAAAAGAGCGGACAGAAGAAAAAGAATGGTATAAAAATCGCGTTGTACGGCAAGCATTTTATACAGATAAGAAATGTATTTAATAAAACGGGTGCGTGTACATATAAAGTATAGAATCAAAAATAGAAAGAGAATATAAAGCAAAATGGAGAGATTCGTAAATGGAACCTCCTTTTTACAGATATAATCAATATGCTTATCTGTAAACAGAATAACAGACAAAATGAGAAGCAAAATAACAGAGTAGATAAATACGACTACTGCTGACAGACCCCTACGAAGCTTTTTAACACTTGATTTATTCATATACGCCTCCGATTATGCCCCACCCACAGTCGATAAACAAAGTAATTATACACCTATACCAGGAAGAAATGGTGTATAATATGTGAAACATGAGAAATATTTGTTATTTATCTGGTAGACGGAGGAATCTATGAACATATTATTTGAGGACAAGGATATCATTGTATGCCATAAGAGCGCAGGAATAGCAACACAGACCGGCAAAATCGGTGAAAAAGATATGGTAAGCGAATTAAAGAATTATCTGTCCGACGGAATAGGTAAGGAACCATATGTTGGTCTGGTACATCGCTTGGATCAGGGCGTGGAGGGTGTTCTGGTATTTGCAAAGACTCCGTTTGCTGCTGCTGATTTGAGTAAACAGGTTACAGAACATACGATGAAGAAATATTATTATGCGGTGGTCAGTGGGGAAATAGAGCAACAGGAAGCAACACTGGTGGATTATCTCATAAAGGACGGAAAGACCAATACTTCCCGCGTAGTTAACAAAGGAATGACAGGGGCAAAGCGGGCAGAACTCACCTATAGATGTCTGAACCAAAGTGATGTGTCTTTGCT
>DATESB010000072.1:0-3222 GCA_035271065.1 Lachnospiraceae bacterium
GCGCTAAATGGAACAGCCGACCCGTCATGCGATGTTTTACCGTCCTAACGGCGCAACCTTACCTGAACAGAACGCAATTCCTTGCCGTTGCTCAACGGCACATAATCTGGTTTCCCCTCGGTGAACCGCCACACGGAAACCCATTATCCTGACAACCCATCCCGGGAAGCACGCGCCCTTCCGGTATCATCTAAAACCCACCGGTACGGCATGCTCCGGCGGACAAGCCGCCTCTGCAGACCGTACCAGAATCTGTTCAACACCGGGATACCGGAAGGCCGCTCCCCACCAGGTGCCGCTTTCCGAATTTTGTCACGACGATGGTTTGCCCACCCTCACGGTCGCGGCCTGGTTACACCGACCCGGACCGCTCCCGCGATCCGGGTCGGACCCTGATTTTCTGAATCCGACGCCGTGAGGGCGTGTATGATGCAGCTGACATTATGCCAGCATTCCTGACATGACAAGCACGCCCTGCCGCCCTGCGGGCGGCAGGGCTCATCCGGAGAAATTTTATACTTCCTGAAAAAATTACGCGGGGAGTGTGCGTAATCAATCGCAATTACTCGCTTACACTGTGACGCAATGACGTGACGTGACACGTCATTCGGGATTCTATATCACTTTTTATTATATACCCTTTTTATTTTCTCTTTGTGTCACTAAAGAAAAAGAATATTCCAATAGTAGAATAGTATTACACCGGTATATCATGCCTTGTGTACACTTGTCCGGGGTTATCGCAATTCGGCAAGAATGACCATTTCTTTGCGTCACTCTTGCGTCACCTTTTTGCGTCACACCGTGCAGGGGGGCGCGGGGGGAAGACTGTATTTCGGTTAAAATTAAGCCTACTTTAATGAAGCGTGACGCAAGAACGATGCATTATACTAAAAGTGTGACGCAAGAAAAACGGTCAAAAATCGAATTCGGTACCTGCTCATGGAACTATGATTCCTGGATCGGCCTTGTCTACAGCCGGAAGGCGACGCATTCGGCCGCCTACCTCGGGGAGTATTCAGCCCGGTATCCAACCGTGGAAGTGGACAGCTGGTTTTACAAATTGCCCGACCCCGACGACGTCCGGGAATACCGGATGCTCACTCCGGACACCTTCACGTTCTCGTGCAAACTGACCGAATTACTCTCGCTGACCCACGCGCGAACCCGGGACAAAACGGTGCCCCTGGTCGTTAATCCGGACTTCCTCTCGGCTGAAGTATATGCCCGATACCTCGATGCAACTCAGGGAATTCATGACCGGATATTCCTCGCCGAGCTTGAGTTTGAATATCTGAACAAACAGAAAATGGCAGGTCTTTCCTCCTTCATGCAGGCACTTGAGACCTTCGTGACCACTCTTGAGAAACAGGGAATCAGGAATACGCTTCCGTTTGGTGTTGAGTGCCGGAACGCCAACTATCTGACCCGGGAGTATTTCCAGTTTCTCCGGGACCACGGCATCGCGCACGTCTTCTCGGAGAAGCTGTATCTCCCGCATGTGTATGAACTCTATGACAAGGTCAATGATCTTGTAGGAGACCGGGTAGCGGTTCGGCTGCTTGGTGGAGACAGGAAAGAGATCGAGAAAAAGACCGGCGGTAACTGGAATGAAATCGTCGAGCCGAAAACTGACCTTCCTGAAGTAGCCGGAATGCTCCGGGATCTTGCGAAGGGGAGTCGTTTGGTTAAGGTGTATTTAAATAATCACTATGAGGGATCCGCGCCGAAGTCGATTGATAGGCTTCAGGAGTTGGTTTAATGCGTCTGTTAAGATACACAATTTCTCGTATTGATAGCTTTTTGTTCCTGTAATAGTTCTACCATTTATTATTATTTGTCATGATGAAATTTTTCTTTCCTTTTTCCGTGGTGATAGATAAAGCATGGTATAATATTCTGCTGTGTCTGAGTTTATCTGTATGCTATTCATAGATGTAAATGGTAGTTATAGGAAATGCCCATTTTCTAAATTGGTTGAAACTCGCCCATCCGTGGGCTCGTGATAGAATATTATGAAAAAACAAAGGAGTTTTTATGGCGTCAAGGTATCTTTCATCATTATCTAATGAAGAGTATAAGGCATTATCAATTAAATTATGGAATATTCAAAATCATAATTGCTTTATTTGTGAGGAAGAAATTGATCAAGAATTACATTTAAATAAAAGTACAAATATTGACCATATTGTTCCTTTAGCGAACAAGGGAAAGGATGCAGAAGAAAACTTTGCATTAGCACATGAAAGTTGTAATAAGTCAAAACAAGACGCCAATTTGCAAATTGCGAGAATTTTACAAAAACTTAGTAAAATCCAAAAAAAGGTGCATTCTGAATCTGGTAAATCTGCATCATTAAAAGATGTTCTTACATATTATCAAGGAGGTAGATTTAAGTTTAACTATCATGTTGAAAATGGACTCTTCAAGTACTCTTTCCCGGATATTGGTGATAATAAAAAGTATGAAATTCCACTTTTCACTGATAATCTTTCAGGGGAAAAATCATGTTTTATTGAAGTACCGATAGATTATATTTTTCATGATGAATTAATAAATCCAAGAGGCATTAATAATAGTATTAGCAAGTTGATAAAAGAATTTGACAAGAAGAATCCTCAACTTCACTTAAGCCTAACTCGTTTAGACGAGGGAAAAATAAAGCTATTTGATGGTCAGCATAAAGCTGTTGCTCAAATTCTCCTAGGCACTAGAAAATTTGTAGTAAGGTTATTTATTGATCCAAACATAGATAGACTCACAGAAACGAACACTAATGCTGGCAGCACCCTTCGGCAAATAGCGTTTGATAAATCTATTATGCGACAGCTAAATAACACTTTGTATTTAGAAAAGGTTAAAAAGTATCAAGAAGAACATAGCTTATCTGAAGATAACTTTTCATTTTCAGAACAGCAATTAATAGATTTTTTCAAGGGTGATGGGGCAAATATAAAAAAATATATTATAGATTCAATAAAGCACAATATAACTAATTCAAATAACAATAAACTTAAAGATTATATTGATTTTGATGGTAAAAGCAAAGAATTACCAATTTCCTATAGTGCTTTTGATAAAACGATATTGTCAGCGTTTGTAAGTCCTAAAATTGTTTTAAGCACACCAATCGATTTTAATTCTGATGAAGGATTAAATCCAAGAGAGTTAGAAATAGATCAAATTGTTCATGTTTTAAATATTTTAGCAGAAGTTATTTAT
>DATESB010000073.1:0-33802 GCA_035271065.1 Lachnospiraceae bacterium
GCACCGGAGTGTGCGGTGGGCTGTTTTGTCTGTGGGTAAGTACCAGAAAAGGGCTGAATGTTTACCGGCAAAAGAGAGCGGATATAGATTGATTACAGTTAGAAAAGAGGACAAAAAATGAACAGTGTTACAAAGAATCAACAGAGTAAAGATAATTTGCTTAAAATTGTAGAGACAGCATTCGGAACTAAAGTCAGCCTATTGTCCTATCAAGAATATACCGAGGGCTTTTGTAATGTAACCTATCGCCTGGATTTGTCCGATGGAAAGAGCGTGGTTCTAAAAATTGCACCGGCTCCTGGGATAGAAATGATGTCTTGTGAGATAGAACTTATGAGGACAGAGGTCGAGGCTATGAAGCTTGCTGCTGAACGTGGAGTGGAGCGCGTGCCGCAGATATATTACTATGACAACAGCAGAAGCATTTGCAACGGTGAATATTTCATTATGGAACTGCTTGAAGGTAAGAATTATGCGGAAATAAAGGCGAAATTGTCAGAAAATGAGCAGGCCGAAACGGATGAGAAAATCGGTGCATGGATACATTGTCTAAATGAAATTCGCGGAAAGCAATTTGGACATTTTTGTGTAGAAGAACTGCAGGGTGTAGATTGGTTCACGACCTTCTACGATATGATGCACAAAGTGATAGAGGACGGAGTGGAAAAAGGGGTCGATTTGCTGATAGAACCTCAAATATATCTGGAATGCTTACAACGTGACAAGGCCTATTTTCAAGAGGTTAATGAACCAAGATTCATTCATTTTGATTCATGGGACGGAAATGTTTTCATAGAAAATGAGGAAGTTGTAGGTTTGATTGACTGGGAACGTGCATTGTGGGCAGATCCATTATTGGAGGACGGATTCCGTTTTCACAATATCAATCCGCATTTTCTGAGAGGATACGGAAAAGAAAAATTGACAGAGGCAGAGCAAAGAAGATGTCAATGGTATGATGTCTATCTTTACCTGATTATGATGAATGAGGGCACCTTCCGGCATTATGAGACGGACGATCACTATCGCTGGACGAGCAGTCAGTTAAAACGGGTCTGGGAGAAACTGTAATTAGAATGCGTATTGGAATGCGCAAGCCACTTTTCAATTGCAAAATAGCATGAATTACTTTACAATAAAAAAGTTGATAGATGGAATACAAAGGATGTTCTGCGAAGGGAGAACTGATGATATGGTAAAGCATGTGATTATATGGACATTAAAGGAAGAATTCACAGAAATACAGGCAAACGAAATCAAAGCAGGTATTAAGGAAGGACTGGAAAGTCTGGCAGGAAAAATTCCGGGATTAATAGAAATCAAGGTACATACAAACGGACTTGACTCCTCAAATGCAGATGTAATGCTTGATTCAACTTTTGAAAATGAGGCATCACTGAAAGGCTATTCTGTACATCCGGAGCAAGTGGCGATTGCCAATACAAAGGTCAGACCGTTTACAGCAGTCAGAATGTGTATGGATTATGAGTTATAGTAAAAGAATAAAGGAGATTATATAGAAATGGAACAATATAAACAGGAATTTATAGAATTTATGGTAGACTCAAAGGTATTGAAGTTTGGTGAATTTACGTTAAAGAGCGGAAGAAAGTCACCATTTTTCATGAATGCAGGCTCTTATGTGACGGGCGCACAATTGCGTAAACTTGGAGAGTATTATGCAAAGGCAATTCATGATAACTACGGGGATGACTTTGATATCCTGTTTGGACCCGCTTATAAAGGAATTCCACTCAGTGTAGCGACAACAATTGCATTTAGCGAGTTATATGGTAAAGAAATCAAGTACTGCTCCAATCGAAAAGAAGTGAAGGATCACGGAGATACAGGGATTTTGCTTGGCTCACCGATGAAAGACGGCGATAAAGTTGTTATAATCGAAGATGTTACAACGTCAGGTAAATCAATTGAAGAGACATTTCCGATTATTCAGGCACAGGCTGATGTGAAAATACTTGGGCTTATGGTATCCTTAAACCGCATGGAACGAGGAAAAGGCAGCAAGAGTGCATTACAGGAGATACAAGAGACTTATGGATTTTCGGCTAACGCCATTGTGTCTATGCAGGAAGTGGTAGAGTATCTGTACAACAGAGAATATAAGGGCACGATATACATAGATGATAAAATCAAGACAGCAATAGACGAATACTATCAACAATACGGAGTATAGAAAACATGGCAAAAAAGAGTTTTATGTTTACAACCAGACATCATTCGAGAAACGGTATTATATCGGTTATCTTAGGTGTGCTGTCTTTGGCCGGATTAATTGCCGCAATTATACTGTCTTTTGCAAATAGAGGAGCAACACCACTTAGACTGGGCGGTGCAGGACTTGTTGGAATGATTTCGGCGGTTTTGGGTTTTTGTGTTGGGATGTATTCCACCAGAGAACGAGATGTCTATCTGGTATTTCCGAGAGCCGGTGTTATTCTAAACGTAATTGCAGCAGTGGCATGGTCCTATATCATTGTAGTTGGGATCTATGGAATTAATTATTGATGAAGTGACTTTTGGTTCGTATAGGAATTGGTCACAATTAAGATAGAAAATAACGATAGAAAATGAAGAGCACGCGCATTGATTGATATGCGGGTGCTTCTTTTTTTGTCTCTATAAACACGCTATAAACACTTGACACACAAAACAAATATGTTATAATGATATAACAATATAACATAAAGATATCAATGGAGGAATGGTATATGAAAGATATATTACGAAAAATGATGGAAAAGCGTAATGAAAACATTGTATGTGGGATTGCTTCCTATTGTACTTCCAATGAACTGGTTATTGAGGCAATCATTGAAGAGGCAAAGAAGACCGATGACTATGTTTTAATAGAAGCAACAGCCAATCAGGTCAATCAGTTTGGTGGGTATACAGGAATGCGACCAAAGGATTTTGTGGAAATGGTCTATGCAGTTGCAGACAGGGTTGGATATGACAGAGAACAGATTGTATTGGGCGGAGACCACTTGGGACCGTTAATCTGGACGGATTTACCGGAGAAAAAAGCAATGGAAAATTCCAAAGATTTGGTACGGGAATATGTGTTGGCTGGTTTTAAGAAAATTCATTTGGATACCAGCATGAAAGTCGCCGATGATGTTAAGGATGCACCATTAAGTGATGAAGTAATTGCAAGGAGAGGTGTGGAACTGTATATTGTATGCGAAGAGGCTTATCAGGAACTGCTGAGAGAGAATCCGAATGAAAACAGACCGGTCTTTATCATTGGGAGTGAAGTCCCGATTCCCGGTGGAGCACAAGAGAAAGAGGACACCATTCAAGTGACGAAGCCGGAGGCATTTTCAAATACAGTAGATGTCTATCGCAGAACATTTGAGGAGCAGGGAATCAAAGATGCATTTGAAAATATTATAGCCGTTGTAGTACAGCCGGGTGTGGAGTTTGGAGATTCAGATGTTTTCCATTACAACCGTGTGAAGGCAGCACAATTATGTGATGAATTGAAACAACATAGCGGACTGGTATTTGAAGGTCATTCAACAGACTATCAATCAGCTACTGATTTACGAGAAATGGTAGAGGACGGAATTGCCATTCTGAAGGTAGGACCGGCACTAACATTTGCGATGCGTGAGGGAATATTTGCACTTAGTATGATAGAGAAGGAACTGGTTTCGGAGGACGAGAGGGCAAACTTCATTGAAACATTGGATCAAATTATGCAGGAGTCTCCGGATCACTGGAAAAAGCATTATCACGGAAGCGGTAAAGAAATCAATCTTGCCAGAAAGTACAGCTTCTCAGATCGTAGCAGATACTATATGAATGATGCAAGGATTGAAGCGGCAAGAGAGCGTCTGTTTGCTAATTTGGATGCTGTCGGTATCCCTATGAGTATGCTGCATCAATATATGCCTGTACAATATGCAAAAGTGCGGGACAAAGGACTGAAAAATGATGCCAGAAGTTTGGCAAAAGATAATGTTGTAGGTATTGTGAAGGACTATAATTATGCCGTAAAATATAGGGAACAATGAGTTGCACAAATAGGGCAAATATGCTATCCTTTTGATAGTTACGGAGGATTGAAATGATTAATGAAATGAATTCTGTTCCGCTATATGTGCAACTATATCATGAGATTCTGGAGCATATCGTAAATGGCGAGTGGCCACAAGATTATAAAGTGCCGTCGGAGGCACAGATATGTGAAGAATATAATGTCAGCAGAATGACGGTCAGACTGGCGATGGATAAATTGAAGGATCAGGGATACTTGAAGCGTAAGCAGGGGCAGGGTACCTTTGTGACCATTCCGGTATTGGAACAAAAACTGAATGGCTTCTATTCGTTTAGTGACACTTCAGATGAAAAGGGTCAGCCGATGATTAGCAAGGTGATTTCCATGGAAGTGACCAAGGCAAAAGATTTGATTGCAGATAAGTTACAGGTAACGAACGGTACGAAGGTATTCAGAATTGAAAGAGTTCGAAGTATGGATGGCATTCCGGTGGTTTATGAAACGTCCTATATACCTGAGCATATCTGTCCGCAGCTTCGTGCAGATCATATTGAGCGTGACGGACTGTATCAAAGTTTGATGTTTTTGAATCATATTGCTCCTGACAGTGCTATGGAGACGCTGGAAGCGGTAGCGACAGATGAGTTGGCTGCAAAGTATCTCAACACGAAACCGGGACAGCCGGCGATGTTTATTCAGCGTATTGCTAAGGAAAAGGATACGACGATAGAGTATTGCCAGAGTACAGTACGTGGTGATAAGATGAAATACAATATTATGTTGAAGAAATACTGACGTAACATAAGCAGGAGAATCGAAGGGTTCTCCTTTTTGTTTCAAATTTTAAAAATAAGTCTTTACAAATGTTATAACATATGATATAAAGTTGTTATAACGTTATAACAATATATGCATATATGATTAAGGTGGTGGTCATTTGAAGTATTTTATCGGAATTGACGGTGGTGGAACAAAAACAGATTTTTGCATGTTAGACCAGAGAGGAACTGTTCTTGCACAGTGCAGATACGGAAGTGCATCTTATAAACAGGTTGGCACAGACGGCGTTATTTGTATGCTGCAGGAAGGATTCAATGAGTTACTGGCGTGCGCCGGGATAGAAGAAAGTTCTTCAGAACCCAATACTTTTTACAGTTGTTTTGGGATGCCTAACTACGGTGAATCCGTCAAGTATGACCAAATGATGACTGAAACAATTGCAAAGGCATTCCCTCATTATCATGTAAAGGTGGTCAATGATTGCGAGGTGGGTTGGGCAGGCTCTTTGTTACTACAACCGGGAATTAATATCGTTGCGGGAACCGGCTCAATTGCATTTGGTAAAGATGAAAGTGGCAAGGCAGTCAGCGTTGGTGGATGGAATGACCATTTTTCAGATGAAGGCTCTTGTAAATGGCTTGGAATTAAAACGATTGAACTTTTTTCAAAAGAGGCTGACGGAAGATTAAAAAAGAGTGCGTTATATCGCATTGTTATGCAGGAATTCGGTCTGATGTCAGATAAGGAAGTCATTGATTACTATGAAGAACAGTATCAAGGAAATAGGGAGAAGACAGCTTCTCTGCAGATGTTGTTAAAAAGGGCTGCTGATGAAGGAGATTTGGCAGCGGTGGCAGCATATCATGAGGCGGGTAAGGAATTGGCGGAAATCGTGATTGCCTTATATAAACAATTATAATGTACCCCATACAGTGGACACAGGATATTTAGGTATAAAACCTAATTTCCTGTGTCCACTGTATGGGGTACATTATATATAGCTAATACGGCATATACAGATTTTTCAAGAAAATAATCCTTCTATATTGATAAATGCACGGCATATTCGAGAAGAAATTTTCCATGTGCCGCATTGGTTTACATAATGCGAAATTCTTGTAATGAAATAGACCACAGAGGTTATGAAAATTTCTATATGCCCATTCTTGTTGTGTAATGTAAGATGATAACATGCTTTAATTTTGTTGATTTTTTACTGGAAGCGAATTATGATACATTATATGTAATGTTCATGATTGCGCTGATGTTTGAACGGACAATCTGGCAAGTACATGAAATGAATCAAGAAACAAACCAGAGAGGGAGAAAGAAAATGAAGAAGAACAGCAAATTGCGAAAGAACATGAAATACATACTTGTCATGCTAATCCTCATACTGTCAATGACAGGCTGTGGGCGCAAAAAAGACATTGTCATCCTCTACACAAATGATGTACATTGCGGTGTGACGGACAATTTAGGCTATGTCAAACTGGCAGCATATAAGAGCGAGAAACAGGCAGAAGATAAAGAAGTTCTGCTGGTAGATGCAGGTGATATGGTGCAAGGGGCGCCAATCGGTGCTTTATCAGAGGGTGAATACATCATCGACATTATGAACCAAGTTCCGTACGATATTGCGACAGTCGGAAACCATGAGTTTGATTATGGAATGGAGCAGTTCATGAAATTGAAAGACCAAACAGAGTTCTCGCTGGTCTGCTGTAACTTTATAGATGAAACAACAGGAAAAACAGTATTAGAGCCATATGAAATCCGCAAAATGGATGGCGATAAAGTTGCATTTGTCGGTATAGCAACTCCTAAGACGCTTTCCAGCAGCAGCCCTACTTCCTTTCAGGATGAAGAGGGAAACTATATCTATGGATTCTGTCAGGATGAGACAGGGGAAACTTTTTATCAGACCATTCAGGACACTGTTGATGCAGCACGTAAGGATGGTGCCGATTATGTCATTGCCTTGGGGCATCTGGGAATTGATGAATCAACATCACCGTATATGTCCACAGAGGTGATAGAGAATACCACTGGCATTGATGCTTTTATTGATGGGCACTCACACTCTGTTGAGCCGGAACTTTGGGTCAATAACAGCGAAGGAAAAAAGGTATTGTTGACGCAGACCGGGACAAAACTTGCCGCTATTGGTGAACTGACGATTTCAACAGAAGGCGCGATTACAAGCAAACTAATTGAAGAATACGACAAAGTAGATACAAAAACAGAGGAATACATTGCCTCGATTGAAGCCTCATTTGCAGAAATGTTACAGCAGAAATTCGGAGAAAATCAAGTTGATTTGTTGACGAATGACCCTGTGCAGACAGATGTACGCCTAATCAGAAATGCAGAGACAAATATGGGAGACTTCTGTGCTGATGCCTACCGTATCATCGGCGGCTCAGATATTGCAATGGTAAATGGTGGCGGTATCCGCTGCGGAATTGAAAAGGGTGAGGTGCTTTATGAAGATTTGCTGAATGTACATCCCTTCGGCAATATGCTCAGTGTCATCGAAGTGACAGGACAGCAGATATTAGATGCGCTTGAAATGGGTGTTATGGCAACACCGGCAGAAAGTGGCGGATTCCAGCAGGTATCCGGCATGACCTATGAGATAGATGTGGAGACGCCTTCTTCAGTAAAGACAGACGAAAATGGCATGTTTGTTTCCGTGGATGGTGATTATCGTGTTAAAAATGTGCAGATTGGCGGAGCGCCACTTGACTTGCAGAAGACCTATACCTTGACTATCAACGACTATACTTACGAAAGCTGCGGCGACGGTTTCACCATGTTCAAAGATTGTACTGCTGTTAAGAAATCATTCTCATTAGATTGTCAGGTATTAGTTGATTATCTGGTTGATGAATTGGGTGGCGTTATCGGAGAAGAATATGCTGAACCATACGGTGATGAAAGAATTACAGCATATTCAGGTAAAACGGGGCAGTAGGAGCAGTAGGGCGAGCAGGAACAGAACGTTTCCGGGGAAACGAAGCAAGTATGGAATTGAAGAATAGATAGTTGCAGATATTATTGAAACCAGACGTTTCAGTAAAAAGAATATTGAAAATTACCCATAAACCGATTGACGAAATGAAAAAATGATGATAATTTAGTCATATACGAGTTACCGGTTGCGCACAGAGAGAAGGTATAGTTTATGGGAGAACAATTGACAATTGCAGATATCGCGGAAGCACTTGGAGTATCGAAAACTACAGTATCTCGCGTGATTTCAGGCAAAGGCAGAATCGGAAATGATACAAGAGAGAGAGTCCTGTCCTATATCAAAGAACATGATTACAAGCCGAATGCAGTTGCGCAAGGGCTTGCAAAATCAAAAACCTACAATATCGGAGTCGTTATGCCGGGCGAATATGTACTGGTTGACATGCCGTTTTTCCTGAACTGCCTTGAAGGTCTATACCAAATTGCCTCAAAGTCGGGGTATGATATTGTTTGGACAATGTGCAATAACAACGACATGGCGGATTTGGAACGCATTGTTCATAACCGTAAGGTAGACGGCGTGGTGCTGATGAGAACCTATGTAGAGGACCACGCAATTGAGTTTCTGCAAAAGTATAAAGTTCCGTTTATTACGATAGGAAGTACCGCCTATGAACATGTAGTTCAGATTGATCAGGATCATGCAGGAGGCTGCAAGGAACTAACTTCGATTCTGCTGATGAAGGGGTTAAAAAGAATTGCATTGATTGGCGGAAGTGAAGAACATGTTGTCAGCCAGACAAGATACCAAGGCTTTTTGGAAGCATTTCAAGAGAGAAAACTCTCGGTGATAAGCGACCTGATTTATCTCAATCAAGAGAATACGATTATGATAGAAAACGTGGTGGATAAGCTTCTGAAGAAGAATACAGACTGCATTATTTGTATGGACGACAGCATCTGTGAGAGTGTTCTGAAAGCGTTGCACAAAGAAAAGATATCTGTTCCGGAAGAGATTAAGGTAGCATCTTTCTTTAACAGTAGTATATTGGAGAACTACACACCCTCTGTTACATCATTGGACTTTGACACAAAGGAACTCGGAATGGTGGCATGCCAGACATTGATTGATATGATTAGAGGAAAAACAGTACAGGAGAGAAGACTTCTGCAATATAAACTTGTATTAAAGGAGTCAACTAAATAAGTAAAGTGTCAACAGAATAGGCAAATAGCCAGCAAAACAGAAGAACAGGCGTACATCGGAAAATGAGGTGCGCATATTTCTATTTTACAGAAATATGCACATTGCACAAAAATGGAAATACAAAAGTGTGAATAAATGCCATATTGACAAATACTATATAGCATAATATACTTGAATTGAACAACCGATTGCGCAAATTGAAAAGAACGCGCAAAACAACATGATTAGGAGGATATGATTTATGAAGAAGAAATTAATCAGTTTATTGCTTTCGGCAGCAATGACAGCAACACTTTTAGCAGGGTGTGGAAGTACACCTGAAGCCGGAACAGAAGCAGCACCGGCTGCTGAAGCAGGGGGAGAAGCAGCACCGGCAGAAGAAGCATCTGCAGAGGAAGCAGCACCTGCAGCAAGTGGTGAAACCATTCAGTTAACTGTATGGGCAGCAGAAGAGGATCAAGACCTCACCAATGAGTTAATTAATAAGTTTAAAGAAGCAAACCCGGATCAGACCTTCGAGATTACCGTAGGTGTTGAATCTGAATCAACAGCAAAAGATACTATTTTGGTAGACCCGGAAGCAGCAGCAGATGTATTTGCATTTGCCAGCGACCAGATTATAGACCTTGTTAACGCAAAGGTATTGCAGCCGGTTCAGGATGTTGATACAATCTCCAGCGAGAACGGCGCAAACGCAGTAGTAGCTTCAACTGTAAATGATACATTATATGCATATCCGATGTCAGCTGATAATGGCTATTTCCTGTTCTATGACAGTTCTATTATGTCAGAAGAAGAAGCAGGAAGTTGGGATTCAATTCTTGCAGCATGCGATAAAGCAGGCAAAAAAGCCGGCATGGTTATGGCATCAGGCTGGTACAATGCAGGCTTCTTCTTTGGAGCAGGTTTTACCTGTAAGATGAATGAAGACGGAAGCACAACACTTGACTGGAACGGAACATCAGCAGACGGTATCAAGGGTGTAGATGTTGTACAGGGTATGTTGGATATTTCTACAAATCCTGCTTTCTTACCAATCACAGATGGTGATACAGCAAACCAGATTGCAACAGGTACATTGGGTGCTATCATTTCCGGTACATGGGATGCAACTGCTGTTCAGGAAGCATTTGGTGATGGATATGCAGCAACTATTCTTCCTAAATTCAATTGTGGCGGCAAAGAAGTTCAGATGGGTTCAGTAGCCGGATACAAGATGATTGGTGTTAATGCGAATTCAAAGCAGGTTGGCTGGGCTATGGAACTTGCAAAATACTTAACAAACGAAGAAAGCCAGATTACACGTTTTGCACAGAGAGCAATCGGACCTTCTAACTTGAAAGCAGCTGAGTCACCTGAAGTACAGGAGAATATCGCAATTATCGCAGTAACCAACCAGAACAATGCATATGGTATTGTACAGTTGGCAGGCGGAAACTATTGGGAGCCTACCAAGAGCCTTGGAGAAATCATCGCTCAGGGTAACCCGGACAATACAGACCTGCAGGAATTACTGGATAATACAGTAGAAGCTGTTTTGCAGCCTACCGCTCAGTAATATAATGAATAAATGGGCTTGCCTGTGGAAAATGAATGACGCAAGCAAGCCCTTTGTTTTATAAAAGCCAGGAGGAAAGAGAGATATGAAAACCTTTTTTAGAGAATTCGGTCAAGCTTTTACAAAAGGAGATGCGGCGGTTAAATTATCTCTTTTGATTGCCGGCGCAGGATATTGGAAGAGAAAACAAAGAATAAAGGCGATTTTGGTTACACTTTTGGAACTGGGTATCATACTTTACACGGTTCTGATTGGAATACCGTACATTTCAAAGTTCTCAACGCTTGGAACGGTAGAACAGGCTATGGTATACAATCCGGAAACAATGAAAAATGAGGTCAATGAATATGACAATTCCCTCTTGATTCTATTGTTTGGTGTCATCAGTATCAGTTGTCTTGTGTTTGCACTAATTCTTTGGGTTCGGAATATCGTGTTGGTTTATGAACTGCAAAAAAATGCCGAACAGGGCAAGCACATTAATAGTTTTCGTGAGGATTTACATGCATTGTTGAATGAAAAATTCCACCTGACACTACTGTCACTTCCGGTGCTTGGAATTGTAATATTCAACATAATGCCCCTGATTGTCATGATTTGCATTGCATTTACCAATTATGATCAAAACCATATGCCACCTGCTACTTTATTTACTTGGGCAGGATTGAAAAATGTACAGAGTCTGTTTTCTTACAACATTACCATGACGTTTGGATATACGTTTGGAAAGGTTCTGAGTTGGACACTCATATGGGCTGTTCTTGCAACGACAACTACTTACGTGGGCGGAATTCTATTATCTCTGCTGATTAATTCTAAAATGACGAAAGCAAAAAAGATGTGGAGAACCATTTTTGTCATCGCAATTGCTATTCCGCAGTTTGTGACACTACTGTTGATGCGTAATTTCTTTGCCAATAATGGTATTGTAAACACTTTCTGCAGTGGAATTGGATTGACCGATTTACTGAAGAATTTGGGGTGGATTACAACCTCCTATATTCCGTTTCTGACAGACCCTGTGTGGGCTAAAATAACGATTGTTATTATTAACATCTGGGTTGGTGTACCATACCTGATGCTGATTGCAACAGGTGTTCTCATGAATATTCCGGAGGAACTAAAGGAGGCTGCTCGAATCGACGGAGCCAATGCTTTTCAGGTATTTATCAGTATTACAATGCCATATATGTTGTTCGTAACAGGACCGTATCTTGTAACGCAGTTTACGGCAAACATAAATAACTTCAACGTTATTTATCTGTTGACGCAAGATATTTATGTAACAACCGACCAGAAGATGGCCGCGTCAAACGGTAAAGAAATCGACCTTTTGGTAACATGGCTGTATCGTTTGACCAGTGAACAGTATAACTATAAAATGGCGGCTGTTCTCGGTATCTGTGTGTTTGTTGTATGCGCGGTCATCACGTTGTTTGCATTTAATGTGCTGATTAAGGGAGATAAGGAGGAAACATTCCAATGAAAATGAAAAATGCAGGAAAATCAGTTTTGCTTCATGCAGTACTTACTGTACTTGCAGTGATATGGATGGTTCCGATTGTATGGTTGGTGTTGACTTCATTCAGCGGATATGACGGAATGAATACGAGTAGATTTATACCGGAAACGTGGTCTGTTGCAAATTATACCAGAATTCTGTTTCACTCTGATACTGTGGCACAGTTTCCGAGGTGGTTTGCCAATACATTCATTATTGCAATCTTTACCTGTTTGATTTCTACTTCTTTTGTGCTGATGGTTAGTTATGCAATGAGTTGTATGCGCTTTAAGGGAAGAAAGGTTTTGATGAATGTAGCGGTTATGCTGCAACTATTTCCGGCTTTCCTTTCCATGATTGCGATTTATTTTATTCTAAAAGCAGTTAATCTGACCAATAGCCATTTCGGTATGATACTGGTGTATTCCGGGGCATCCGGACTTGGATATCTGGTAGCAAAGGGATTCTTTGACACCATTTCGGTTTCATTACGTGAGGCAGCATATCTGGAAGGAGCATCAGAAGCCAGAACGTTCTTCTCTATTGTACTGCCACTTTCCAGACCGATTATCGTTTATACTGTAATCAGTTCTTTCTTGGTACCGTGGACGGATTTCATATTTGCAAAAATCATATTGAATTCCGGCGTATCTGCTGACTGGACTGTAGCAATCGGATTATATAATATGCTCAATCGTTCCTTGCTTCCGACTTATTTCTCAAGATTTTGTGCCGGAGGTGTATTGGTTGGTATTCCGATTGGTATTCTATTCGTAATTATGCAGAAATTCTATGTTGAAGGCATTACCGGTGGCTCTGTAAAAGGCTAAACACAAGGAGAGAATTGACATGAAAAAATATAACGAACAGCCGGGACTCTTTTGCCTAAACAGAGGCTGGCGCTTTTCGGAACAGGATTACTCTGTCCTTCCGGCAAGTCGTACTCATGATGAAATCTATGGATATTCAAAGGGTGGTGCACAAAGAGGACCTGCAGAGGCAGGTTTTGATGATAGTGATTGGGAGGAGGTAGAGCTGCCACATGATTGGGTAGTCAAACATTCCTCCACGCCGGACGGTTCTCCTAATATGGGATACAAAGAGCGAGGAATTGGCTGGTATCGCATGCGGTTCGGACTTGAAGAGGAGGACAGAAACAAACAAATTCTGTTGGAGTTTGAAGGAATGTCCATGGATGCCGAGATTTTTGTAAATGGCATGCTGATGAAACGAAATCATTCCGGATATAACAGTTTTTGCGTTGATATGACTGACATGGCACATTTTGGACCGATACCAAATACATTGGCGGTCAGAATTCAGGCATCTGCTTGGGAAGGCTGGTGGTATGAGGGCGCCGGAATCTATCGCAATGTCTGGCTTTTAAAGAAGGCAGCGGTGCATGTTGCATATCATGGTGTATTTGCATGTCCAAAGAAGGCAGAAGGGGACTTGTGGCTGCTTTCCGTTAGGACAGAGGTGGAGAATAGTTTTGAATATGAAAAAGATGTGGAAGTCTGTCATATTGTTACGGATGAAGACGGAAAAGTCATTGCAGAAGCAAGCCAAAAGGTAAGAATACCCGGGTTTTCAACGGTAACCAATGAACAGCAACTCACAGTTTTACATCCTTATATTTGGGATGTGGAGACGCCGTATTTGTATCAGGTGAAAACCGGTATTGTATATGAAAATGAAGAGAAGGACTATTTGTGCAGCAAGGTTGGATTTCGGACCATTTCATGGGATGCCAATACAGGCTTTTGGCTGAATGGGGAAAATATCAAGTTAAAAGGTTTCTGTAATCACCAGGATCATGCAGGAGTCGGTGTGGCAGTACCTTATAATCTCAAGGAATTCAGGCTGAAAAAACTGAAAGAACTTGGTGCAAATGCGTACCGTTTGGCACATAATCCGGATCCTGAAATATTGGATTTGTGCGACCAAATGGGCTTACTTGTCATGGAAGAAAACAGAACCTTCAGTTCTGCGGAGGATAACCTGGAGCAAGTGAAAGGGATTGTTCGGATTGCGCGTAATCATCCTTGTGTTGTTATGTATTCTATCTTTAATGAGGAACCCTTGCAGGGAACCGGAAAAGGCAGAAGAATGGCAGGCAGGTTGCAGGCTGCAGTCAAAGAGATGGATACCACCAGACCGGTGCTTGGAGCATTTAACGGTGGTTATCTGGAAGAAGACGGTGCAGCAACAATCGTAGATGGAGTGGGCATTAACTATAATCCTGCACGTTACGATGATTTTCATGAGAAATTCCCACAGATACCATTAATTGGCTCAGAGACTTCCAGTGCTTTTATGGTACGCGGTGAGTATGAGACAAAATTAGAGGAACATGTCATTGATAATTACGACAGTGAGTGCGCACCATGGGGAAATGGGGCACGCGAGGCATGGGAATATGTTGCTACACGCCCGTTTGTTGCAGGCACCTTTGTGTGGACGGGATTTGATTACAGAGGAGAGCCGACTCCTTTTGAATGGCCCAGTGTGGCTACGTTCTTCGGAATATATGACAGCTGCGGATTTGAAAAGGATGCTTGCTACCTCTATCGCGCATTTTGGACAAAAGAGCCGATGGTGCATCTTGTATCGCCATGGTGTGACGGGAAGGCTGTTGGCCATCCGATCAAGGTTATGGTTTTCACGAATTGCGAGCGGGTTCAACTGTGGGAAAACGGAAAACTCATAGAAGAAAAAGAAGTTAATCCATACGAACAGGTTGAATTTACAGTGACGAAGGAACAAGGCAAACTGAAAGCAATCGGCATCATAAATGGTGCGGAAGTTGCAGTTGACCGACAGGTGACTGCCGGAAATAAGGCGGAGTTGCGTTTGTATGCAGAACAACTCTATCAACAAGGAAAAGCGGTCAGAAGCGGTGGCCATGATGTAGTAATTATTAGAGCAGAAATTGTGGATGAAGCAGGAAATATTGTTCCGGATGCAGATGACATGATTAAATTTGATGTCGTGAACGGAACAGTCATTGGGGTAGGGAACGGCGACCCCAACTCTCAAGAACCGGATGCAGCACCATACAGAAAGGCATTCCATGGTTTGGCACAAGCAATTGTGAAACCGACAGGTAACGAAGACATCTGCATTACAGCAAGAGTGAACGGTCTTAATGAGGCAGCAGGTCGAAATGAGGCTCAGATTACGGTTACGGTGGAGCAGGTAGAAGAGATACCGTATGTAAAGACATTGGAAGAGAAAATCGTAGATGGCTGGGGTCTGTATCATGTGATTTCACAGGAACGACCGGATCCATTGATTCAGACAAAACGCAATGATATGAATACGTTTGAGCCGGTTGCAATTTCCAATCATTCGCTGCCGGAACTGACCGGCAAGTTGAATCATTATGCAATGTATAGGACAAATTACAAGATTGGAAATGAGATGGGCAGATTTGATTTTTGTGCGATTGACGGATATGTATGGATTTATCTGAATGGTGAACTGGCGGCAGAAAGAACCGATAGCAGTGGCGGAGAAATTCTGCTGGACATTCCGGATCAGTTGCAGGGAGAAGTGGAAATCACCGTTATCGTTCAGGTGGCAAACCCAGAGCATCTGGTTGGTGGAATATCCAGACCTGTATTCTTCCACAAGACAAAATCATAAGACAAAATGTAATTTGTAATTGACAAAATAAATGACTCGTGATAGTATTTCAGAATAATACAGAAACCGTTGATGTGGAGATCAAACCATAAGACGCACCCACAGAGAGCAGGTGGAGCTGAGAATCCTGCGGAAATGCGAGATGGCAAATGGACCATGGAGGGCGAGGTAAAGGCGCAAGCTGAGTACCCGAGACGTAGGCCGACGTTACCGGCAGAAAATGTGTTGGCATTTTTGTGAGAGTGGATTTGTAATACAAATCAATTAAGGTGGTACCGCAGGCTAAGATTTTAAGTCTGTCCTTATAGTAGGAATACTATGAGGACAGACTTTTTTGGTGTATCATAACGGACCAATATCACAAACCAGCATGATGGCAAACCTAATAAATCAACCGAGCAGGGCTCGGAACCTAAGAGGCAGAATCTCTAAGAGAAAGGTAGGTAACAATCATGGAAAACGTTACAACAATGCAGAAAAGAGAAGTAGCAACAGAGGAAAAGAAAGGTTTAAGCGTGCAGGATATTCTGTTAATCGGAATTTTACTTGCAGCAGGAGCAGTACTGAAGTTTTTTGTGGGTTCCGTTATTAATTTCGGAATGAAACCCAATTTTATCATTGCAATGTACTGTCTCATTGTTTTACTAATTCGTCCGCGTGTCAGAGAAGCGGCAATTATCGGTGTTTTGGCAGGAGCAGTGTGTCAGTTTTTTCCGGGACAGCCGTATATCAATTTCGGGAGTGAATTGTTAGGAGCAGTGGCAATGGTATTGTTCATGAAATTGCCGATGAATATCAGAAAATTTTCACTTAGTCCGATTGTTTGCACCTTTTTAAGCACGTTAGTCAGTGGATTTGCATTTATCGGTATTATGTATGTGATGTATTATGCAGGTGCAGATATTACACCAACACCACTTGCTGCATTTCTGGCAATTATATTCGGAACCGCGCTTATTAATGCAATTATAGTACAGGTGTTATTTATTCCGTTGAAACTGGCATTAAAGAAATAGGAGAAGCATTATGACAGAAGAAATCATACACATTGAAAATTTGTACTTCAAATATAAGCAGGGAACAGACTATGCACTGAAAGACATCAGTTTAGAGATTAAAGCAGGGGAGTTTGTAGGGGTAATCGGCAACAGTGGCGCAGGAAAGACATCTTTCACCTGTGCATTAAACGGAATGATACCACACCATTATGCAGGCGATTTTTACGGAGCTGTACACATCAATGGGATGGACACGGTCAATGTAAAACCTGTAGAACTGGCCAGATTTGTCGGAAGCGTATTTCAGGATGTAGATGCGCAAATGGTTGCTGCTGTTGTGGAAGATGAGTTGCTCTTTGGACTTGAGAATTTCGGAGTTCCGCATGAGGAAATCGAGGAACGGATACAGAGTGCGCTTCATACAATCGGGATTGAACATTTGCGGAATAGGGTTATCAGTACTTTGAGCGGTGGACAAAAGCAAAAGGTTGCAATCGCAGCAATTGTGGCACTTCGTCCGCAATTATTGGTGCTTGATGAACCAACAGGGGAACTGGATCCGATGAGTTCAAGGCAGATATATGAAATGCTTCGCATATTGAATGAAGCATACGGCATGACCATTATCATTGTAGAGCAAAAGATTATGCTGTTGTGCGAATTTGCAAAACGACTACTTGTCTTCGAGCAGGGAAGCATCGCGTTTGACGGAGCAACAAAAGAGGTACTGAAGTATAAAAAAGAATTAGAAGAATTAGGGGTAAATGTGCCAAGAATTGTATCACTGGCGGATAGAATGAAGAAGCGAGGGTATGATGTGGCACAGGTTCCCGTAAACTTGGCAGAGGCAAAAGAGATGGTGGAGGAGGTATTGTTACATGCTTGAATTCAGAAACGTCAGTTTTTCATATGGGACAGAGCAATTAATCAATGATGTGTCATTTCAAATACAAACAGGAGATTTTGTGGCGTTGGTCGGGGAAAACGGTGCAGGTAAAACAACACTCAGTAAACTGTGCAACGGACTTTTGAAGCCTAACGCAGGCGATGTATTGCTGAACGGTCAAAACACAAAAACAACAAAATCTTCTGCACTTGCCAAAACAGTGGGATATCTGTTTCAAAATCCCGACAGACAAATCTGCCAGAATACGATAAAGGGTGAAATTATGTTTGGCTTGTCTTATTTACTGTCTGATAAAAGTGAGCGTGAAAAACGGTGTAAAGATATCATACAGCAATTTGGATTTGATCCGGAGCAGGATCCGTTTAATCTAAGCAGAGGTGAACGGCAAAGAGTGGCGCTTGCTTCAATCTTAGTATGCGAGCCGGAATTGTTGATATTGGATGAGCCGACAACGGGATTGGATTATCGTGAATGTATGCAGATTATGAATATCATAGAAGAACTCAATCAAAGGGGAACCACCATTTTAATGATAACACATGATATGGAAATCGTGCATGACTATGCCGAGAAGATGCTTGTGCTGAGCAATGGGAAACTCATCGGATATGATACCTGTAAAATGATAATGGCAAATCAGGAAATGTTGCGAAAAGCAAGTGTACTGCCGGCACAGATTCCTGCTCTGGCAGCGGAACTCGGAGAAGCATTTAGTGGAGTAGACAATGTAACTGAGATGGTGGAACGTATCCACGAGCTGAAGAAAAGGAGGGCGTGACAATGGGTGGCTTTCTAGACTATATGCCGGGAACATCTTCATTACACAAATTAAATCCGTTGGTCAAGTTGATTGCTTCCTTTCTGCTATGTGTGGCATGCTTTATCGTTGATCATCACTACTTTGTAGCAGGAGTGATTCTGTTGGTCTTATTGCTTGCACGCGTGGCGGGAAGAGATGTCTTAAAGCGGTCGGTTCGGATGTTAAAGACGCTTGTTAAGTTTTCTTTGTTATTGTTTGTATTACAGGTGTTATTTATAAGAGAGGGAACTGTACTGCTTCATTTACCGTTTCAACTTGTCATCACAGATGTTGGTCTGTCATTTTCACTTTTGTTTGTGCTGCGGCTGTTTGCGGCAACCATGCCCCTTGGACTCATGTTATCCATTACGCAGATGAGTGACTTGACAAATGTTTTGGTAGAAAAGGTAGGGCTTCCCTATAAATATGCATTTGCCCTGATGACTACAATTCGGTTTATCCCATTGTTTTCACAGGAAATGGCAGGGATTATGGAAGCGCAGACAGCACGGGGAGTAGAGTTTGATACAAAGAATTTCTTTAAGAAAATCAGACTGTTATTACCGCTGTGTGTTCCTCTTCTGATTAGTTCGGTCAGAAAAATTGACGGAGCGGCTGTTTCGGCCGAATTAAGAGGGTTTCATCTTCGTACACGTCACAGCGGATATCGGAAATACTGACTTTTACATTTGAAAACAGATATGATATGATAATAACGAAAAAATGGAAAAGGACTTATGTGAGTATCTATGGAACGTTATGAACTTATCATTGAAAGAATCAGAGAATGCTTGAATGAAGAAACAATCAGGGAGCCCTATTTATTGTATTTTAAAGAGGTGGCTTCCTTTGTTCTGCGTCTGAGAGAATTATCTTTCCTGCTGGAGCAAGGCGAACTTAAAACACTGACGATTGATGAACTGAAACACATCAATGAAGAACTCTATCGTGATATCCTACCGCAGAATTATGATACAAGTTACGCCAATCCTGCATATGCTGCGCAGATGTTGGGTGAATACGGTCCGTATCTTTCGTTTTTGTATGCAGAACTCAGAGGAACAATACCGGAGGTATACGAGCAGGATATACAGGCATTGACGATGTACAATGAATTATTCATGGAAATCTATAATCTGTTTGAATATGCCTGCGCAGAAGAGATGCTGCCTTCCTTAGAGGAGGTGCGGAGCGCACTGTACTGGTTTGTCAGTGATAATTGCGATATTTGCGTGGAAAAACGAATAAAACAACAACTGTTACCGAATGAAGATTTTGCAACACGGATTATTATGGATGAAGATTTGACGGATTTGCGCTATCTTTATTATTTCGGAGAATACATTACGGATAATGAGTTGTTAGCTGCACAGCATTTGAATGCAATGAGTGATGGGCAGATACAGGCAATGGCGGATGTGTTTACGGAAGGGTATCGGATTGGATTTCTCAATAACAATAAGGATTTGAGCAAGAAGAAAGTGGTGAATATTCGCTATTCACTTGGCTTTGAACGCATTATAAGAACGGCTGTTATTAATTTTGAGAAAATGGGATTGCAGCCAACCATTTATCGCGCGGCATCGCATTCTGTGAATAAGAAGGGACAACTGAAAATCGGATATTACGGAGCGATACCGAATAAGCAATATGAATTTGACCATAAAGAGGATGAAGCTCTGTATTTGGATAAAGACTTTATAAACCGTAAGTTAGGTGTCCTCAAAACAGTTTATGAAGAGAACAAGGAATGGGCCAATTGGCATGCGGGTCCGGCAGTCATGGAGGTATTCGGTGAGATACCGTTTACACCGGTGGCGAAAAAGGAAGCATGCAGGCTAAGCGAGAAGCAACAGAAGTATTCCGTGGAGTATGCGTCTAAGGCAGGAATGCTTGTGAATGAATATATCAAAGGCGAGGAACGCAGTTTTACGATTATTTCTTATCCGCTGCCGGAGATTGGAACGGATTATCAGAAAATCTTCGATGAGACAGTTAAGGTAAATACGCTTGATTATCAACTCTATCAGTCGATTCAACAGACAATGATAGATGCACTTGATGAGGCACAGTATGTAGAAGTCAAGGGAATGAATGGCAACCGAACGGATTTGTGTGTATCACTGCATGAATTGAATGATCCGGCACATGAAACTATCTTCGAAAATTGCGTGGCGGATGTCAATATTCCGGTTGGGGAAGTGTTTACTTCGCCCAAACTTCAAGGGACGACGGGTATTCTGCATGTGAAGGAAGTATATCTGGAAGAACTGAAATATCTGAATCTGGAATTGCATTTTAAGGACGGATATGTATCTGATTACTCATGCTCCAATTTTGAGGCGCAGAGTGAAAATCAGAAATATATCAGAGATAATGTGCTGTTCCACCATGAAACGCTTCCAATGGGCGAGTTCGCAATTGGGACCAATACAACAGCCTATATGATGGCACAGAGGTATCAGATAGCAGACAGACTGCCGATTCTAATTGCTGAAAAGATGGGACCGCATTTTGCAGTGGGTGATACCTGCTATAGTCATTGCGAGGATTTGAAGGTGTTTAATCCGGACGGAAAGGAAATCATCGCGAGAGATAATGAACACACTATCTTGCGAAAAGAAGATGAAAGCAAGGCATATTATCAGTGTCACACCGATATTACGATTCCTTATGATGAACTGGGTGAGTTGACGGCAGTAAGAGCTGACGGAACGAGAATACCGATGATAGTGGAAGGAAGATTTGTCTTGCCGGGATGCGAAAAATTGAATGAGGCATTTGAGGATTAAACATTGACGAAACTGAATATTATCGGTACAATAGAACGGTGAAATTGAACGAAAAGGAGAACATTATGGCTAAAGTAGGAATAGTAATGGGAAGCGATTCAGATATGCCTATCATGAGTAAAGCGGCAGACATATTAGAAGAACTTGGAATTGATTATGAGATGACGATTATCTCGGCGCACAGAGAGCCGGATATCTTTTTTGAATATGCAAAGAGCGCTGAGGCAAAGGGCTTTAAAGTGATTATTGCAGGGGCAGGAATGGCGGCACATCTGCCGGGTATGTGTGCAGCAATTTTTCCGATGCCTGTTATTGGCATTCCGATGCATACGACATCACTTGGCGGAAGAGATTCGCTGTACTCGATTGTGCAGATGCCGTCCGGAATTCCGGTTGCAACAGTGGCAATCAACGGCGGAGCCAATGCAGGGTTATTGGCGGCAAAGATATTGGCAACTTCGGATAGTGAATTGTTAGAGAAACTCAAGAAATATGCAGAAGGCTTGAAAGAAACGGTTGTGAAGAAAGCAGATAAACTTTCTGAAGTTGGTTACAAAGAATATATGAAGCAAATGAAATAGAAGAAAGATACGAGGAGAATACAAGAATGGATTACAAAAGTGCAGGAGTGGATATTGAAGCCGGATACAGATCGGTAGAATTAATGAAAGGGCATGTAAAGAGCACAATGCGTCCGGAAGTAATGGGCGGACTTGGCGGATTTTCAGGAGCCTTCTCAATGAAGCAATTCAAAGACATGGAAAATCCGGTTTTGGTTTCCGGTACAGACGGTGTCGGAACGAAATTGAAATTGGCCTTTTTACTAAATAAGCATGATACTATCGGAATTGACTGTGTGGCAATGTGTGTCAATGACATTGCATGTGCAGGTGGCGAACCTCTGTTTTTCCTTGACTATATAGCGTGCGGAAAGAATGAGCCGGAAAAGATTGCACAGATTGTCAAGGGCGTTGCTGATGGCTGCAGACAGGCAGGCGCTGCACTGGTAGGCGGAGAGACGGCTGAGATGCCGGGCTTTTATCCGGAGGATGAATATGACCTTGCAGGCTTTTCGGTAGGAGTTGTTGATGAAAAAGATTTAATAACAGGCGTTACTATTAAGCCGGGCGATGTGTTGATTGGTATTGCTTCTTCGGGAATACATAGTAATGGATTTTCACTGGTGCGTAAGGTGTTCCAGATGACCAAGTCTAATTTAGACCGTTTTGTGGATGGTCTTGGAATGTCATTGGGTGAAGCACTTTTGACACCAACCAAGATATACGTTAATGCGTTAAAGAAAGTCAAGGAAGCCGGTATTACCATAAAGGGATGTTCTCATATCACAGGTGGCGGTTTCTATGAAAATATACCGAGAATGCTTCCGGATGGCGTGAAAGCAGTTGTGAAAAAGGATTCTTATCCGGTGTTACCAATCTTCAAATTGCTTCAGGAAACAGGCAATATTGAGGATGAGATGATGTACAATACCTATAATATGGGTATCGGAATGATGCTTGCAGTAGATGCAGCTGATGCAGATGCAGCCGTTAAGGCAATTACAGCTTCAGGTGAGACAGGATATATTGTCGGATCAATAGAAGCCGGAGAAAAAGGAATTAAATTAATTTAATTTAATCTGACGGAGGAGAAACATGAAGGTTCTGATAGTTGGCGGTGGCGGCAGAGAGCATGCAATCGCAATGAGTGTAAAGAAGAGTCCAAAAGTAGATAAAATCTATTGCGCACCCGGTAATGCCGGAATTGCACAGATTGCAGAATGTGTGAATATCGGTGTCATGGAATTTGATAAACTGGTTGCATTTGCGAAGCAAGAAGCCATTGATTTGACGATTGTAGGACCGGATGATCCGTTGGTTGCAGGAGCTGTAGATGCATTTGAACAGGCAGGTTTACGTGTGTTCGGACCAAGAAAGAATGCAGCTATCTTAGAGGGCAGCAAGGCATTTTCCAAGGATTTGATGAAGAAATATCACATTCCGACAGCAGGCTATGAGAATTTTGATACCGCTGAGGAAGCATTGGCTTATTTAGAGACAGCTAAAATGCCGATTGTGTTAAAGGCAGATGGATTGGCGCTTGGTAAGGGCGTATTGATTTGCAATACAAGAGAAGAAGCACAGGCAGGAGTCAAGACGATTATGTTGGACAAGCAGTTTGGTTCAGCGGGTAATCGCATTGTAATAGAAGAGTTTATGACAGGACGTGAAGTATCTGTTTTGTCATTTGTGGATGGAAAGACCATTAAAACCATGACTTCCGCACAAGACCATAAGCGGGCAAAGGATGGCGACCAAGGATTGAATACAGGCGGAATGGGTACATTTTCACCAAGTCCGTTCTATACCGAAGAAGTGGATGAGTTCTGTAAGAAGTATATCTATCAGGCAACAGTGGATGCAATGGCAGCTGAAGGACGAAGTTTTACGGGTATTATTTTCTTTGGACTTATGTTAACCGAAGACGGACCTAAAGTGTTGGAATACAATGCGCGCTTTGGCGATCCGGAAGCCCAAGTAGTACTACCGCGTATGAAAACGGATGTAATTGATGTCATGGAGGCTTGTATTGACGGCAGATTGGACAAGATAGACTTACAGTTTGAAGACAATGCAGCAGTTTGTGTAGTCCTTGCATCGGCAGGGTATCCGGAGAAATATGAGAAAGGTTTTCCGATTAAGGGACTTTCGAACTTTGATGAAAAGGACGGCTATTATGTATTCCATGCCGGCACAAAGAAAACAGACGATGAGATTGTTACAAACGGCGGACGTGTGCTGGGAGTAACAGCAAAGGGCACTGATTTGAAAGAAGCCAGAGCCAATGCATACGAAGCGGTCAAATGGATTGATTTCGACAACAAGTATTTTAGAAATGATATTGGCAAAGCAATTGACGAGGCATAGAGAATGGGCTACAATATTCTTATAAGATAAAGGATGATGCACGTATTTGGGATGAACGGGAGATGAGATTATGGCGAGAGATTTGGAATACATCACTTACGGGAAACCGATAAAATGCAGCATTTGTAACGGCCCGCTTGTGTATAAGGGGGTTGGAGAGTACCAGTGCAGCGAGTGCTTTAATTTGGAGTATGATGACTACGGCAAAGTGCGTTTGTATATTGAATCGCATAATGGTGCTACAGCATCAGAGATATCTGAGGCAACAGAAGTATCTCAGGCAAAGATTAGGCAGATGTTAAAGGAAGAACGCCTTGAGGTGGCTTCAGATTCAAGGGCCTTTCTGCATTGCGAAGCATGTGGCAAAGAAATACGTTCCGGTCAGTTTTGCTCCGAGTGCGAAGCGAAGAGACGAAGAGAGGGCGTTTCGGAGAAAAAGTCTTCAAAGATGGTTGGCGGATTTGGTGCAGCAGCGGTAACAGACAGAGGCGAGAAGAGATTCCGCAGACCATAAGAAAATAAGAATGAAGTTTACGATATGAAAAAGACCTTCGTGATATTTTATAGAAATCTATAAAATAAAACGGAGGTTTTTTGATGCCATTTACGCAGTTGACTGATACGGTCAATACTAAAAAGAGGGCTAAAATGTTAAGAAATTATTACAAAATATGGTTGACATAAGCATGTCGTCGTTGTATGATAGTATTGAGGAAAATGTGAGATGTTGTATGCTACGTGGGGAAAACATCTACATATTGAGGATAATTAGAGGATAAATAAAGGAATTGACCGATTTGGTCAAAAGTACAAAAGGGGAAAAACATGAAGGGTAAATATACCGTGCATTTTTTATTGGCAGTGGTAATTGTTTGCATCGTTAATTTTATCTATGTGACGGATGTGTCAGCGTATACTTCAGCACGCGGAACGGTAACCTGCACAAGTGGCAAGGTGCGTTCTGATGCTTCTACGACCTCTTCGGTAGTTTTCTGCGTCACGAAAGACGAACCTCTTATTATTATAGACGAAAAGAAAGATGCAGGGGGAAGTGTCTGGTATCAGGTGAAGTCCGGTACGCTGACCGGCTATATTCGCTCTGATTTGGTGAAAAAGGGCACGGAGATTCCAAGTGCCGGCGCAACAAATAGTACAACATCTGCAACCGCCGGAACAACACCTACAGCGGGTACTGCAAGTTCAACAGGAAAAGCAACGGTTAAGGGAACCAATGTAATTGTGCGTGTGGAAGCGTCACGGACTTCTGATGTACGGTGTACACTTGGTACAGGACATGAAGTCAATGTTGAATCAAGCACAACAGGAACAGATGGCAACACATGGTATTGCGTTAATTTTGTAAAGAACGGTTTATCTTATAAAGGTTATATTCGCTCTGACTTACTGAATGGTGTCACAGCCGGAGCAATCGCCGGAACGGCTACAGGAACCACAACAGGAACAACTTCTGCTTCAACCGGTGTGATTAAAGGAAATAATGTACGTGTACGTTCAGCGGCATCTACAGACAGTAATATTGTAACGACATTGAGTAATGGATTTGTAGTAACACTCGGAGCAGCTTCCAATGATGCTGCCGGTAAAAAGTGGTATCAAGTATCCTGTACCAATAACGGCGCTGCTGTAACAGGTTATATCAGAGAAGATTTAATGACGATTGATACAACAGCTGCTGCATCGGTGTCTACAACTAACACGGCAGCCGGTGTGATTAAAGGAACAGGTGTCAGAGTGAGGACAACAGCTTCATTGACATCTAATGTGTCCTGCGCGTTGAGCAGTGGACAACAAGTAATGATAACAGGCATGGAAAATGCCGATAATAAGAAATGGTATAAGGTAGCATTTACATATAATCAGCAAGCGATGACAGGATATGTGTGCGCTGACTATGTTGAGACTACGGCAACAGGAGCCACTACAACTGCATCAACCACAACAACGGTGAAAACCGGAACAGTAAAAGGAACCAATGTTAATATCCGTAAGGAACCGGTAAGCGGTGAGGTTGTAACCAAACTGAGTAGCGGGCAGGTATGTACCGTTACGGAAGAAAAGGCAGGTGCAGACGGCAAGACATGGTTTGGCATTTCATTTACAATGAATGGTGAATCAAAAACCGGCTTTATTCGTTCTGATTTCCTGACGGTTACAGAGACAGCAACTGTAACACCGGCAGCTACCACGACGGCATCAACTACTTCCTCCCACAGAAACGGGGCAGTAAAGGGCATTAATGTTAATATCAGAAAAGAGCCAATCAATGGCGAAGTCTTATGCAAGTTGAGCACGGGACATACCGTGACAGTTACGGAAGAAAAAACGGCTTCAGACGGCAATAAATGGTATGCAATTGCATTTACCTATAATAATACAGCACAATCCGGCTATATTCGTTCGGATTTTCTGACGGTTGAGGCAGCAACAACTACCACGGCAACCAGTACAGAGAATGTGACAAAAGGAACCATAAAAGGCACTGCGGTCAGAATTCGTGAAAGTGCTGTAAATGGTACGGTGGTTGTACAGTTAAATACAGATCATTCGGTAACCATTAACGGCGAGACAACGGGAAGCGATGGCTACAAATGGTATCAGGTATCCTTTGAGTACGGCGGTGCTGCAAAAAGTGGTTATGTTCGTTCTGATTATGTCAATATTACACAGACAGCATCTACCACCGCACTTTCAAGTGAAGAGTTTGAAAAAGCAATTGCTGAGTTCCCCGATTCCTACAAGGGTTATTTGAGAACACTGCATGAAAAGCATCCGACGTGGACATTTGAGGCGGTTAAGACAGGTCTTGAATGGAATAACGTGGTGGCTGCAGAGACAGCAGTTGGTAAAAATCTAATTGCAAGTTCCAGTATTTCTTCATGGAAATCAACAACACCTCAGGCATATAACTGGGCAATAGATGCATGGTATGGCTTTGACGGAATGAGCTGGGTGGCAGCTTCTCCTGAGATAACGATGTTCTACTTGGATCCGCGCAACTTTTTAAATGAAGACGGTATTTTCCAATTTGAAACATTGACTAATCAGGCTTATCAAAATGAAGCCGGTGTATCCAATATCCTTGCGTCTACCTTTATGAGTTCGACCTTTACGGATACAGACGGAACCACTCGTTCCTATGCAAGTGTGTTTACGGAAGCAGCTGCAGCTGCAGGCATTTCTCCGTATCATTTGGCAGCACGATGCTTGCAGGAGCAGGGGACACTTGGCAAGAGTGGAAGTATTTCAGGAAGTACCCCCGGACTTGAAAATTTATTCAACTACTTTAATATAGGTGCTTATGAGGCAAACGGAAATACTGCAGTTGTAAATGGTTTGATTTATGCGGGTGGTACGGAAGAAGCTTATCTGCGTCCGTGGAATAGTCGATATAAATCTATCATGGGAAGTGCAAAGTACGTTGGCGAGCGCTATGTGAAACGCAATCAGAATACACTTTATTTCCAGAAGTTTAATGTGGTAAATGCAGATAACGGTATTTATTCTCATCAGTATATGTCTAATGTACAGGCTGCATCTTCAGAAGCAGCAAGGATGAAAAAAGCATATTCGGATTTGAATGCGCCATTGGTATTCAGAATACCGATTTATAACAATATGCCGGAAGCGCCGTGTTCCAAGCCGGAGTCTTCTGCTAATCCGAATAATTATTTGTCGGCACTTAATATAGAAGGTTATGGTTTGACACCTGGATTTAATCCGACTATTGACAGTTATTCATTACAGGTTGATAATAGTGTTTCACAGGTTAATATTTCTGCGACACCCGTAAATGCAGGGGCATCAGTAGCGAGAACAGGAACAATTAATCTTTCTACCGGAATTAATCAGATTACGATTGTCTGCAAGGCACAGAATGGCGGTACAAAGAACTATGTGATAACCATTGTGAGAAACGAATAGATGAAAGAGAGGCATCAAACGAATATGAAAGTGATTATGAGAAAGGTGGCATATGCATTTGCCGTTATCATGCTTTTTGAAATGATATTTGTGAGAGATGTATATGCGGCAGGAAGTGTATCTATAACAGCAAATACACAGGGAATTGGATTATCAGAGGAGGTTACGGTCAGCGTTAAGGCAGAAAATCCGGCCGGCTCAGCTGAAAAGCCTCAAATTACTGTTGAGTATGATGCTTCTGTTCTAAATTTTGTTTCCTGCGATAAATCTTACGGCGGCGGTGGAGGCGGTTTGATTACATTGACCGATACAGAGGCTGAAATCGTATTTTCAGGTGCTGCTGCAGGTGAAACAAAAGTAAGTGTCTCGGCAATTTTGGACGGCGACGGTGCTGATGTACCGACCGGCGAAGTGACAATCAGTGTAGGAACACCGGAAGAAATAGCGGCGGCAGGTGCAGCAGGAGCGGGCGTTTCCGGAAATGAAGCAGGTACCGGTATTGCTGACGGGCTGATTGCAGTTGGTGACAGTGCGAAAATGTTATCTACAACATTTCCGAATGAAATTATGCCAAGCGGATTTCAGAAGGTGGAATTCACTTATCATGAGCAAATGGTTGAGGCTGCACAGTTTGGAATGGGTAATTTGACACTTCTTTATTTGACAGACGAAAGCGGTGCAAACGGCGGATTCAGTATTTATGATCAGGCAACAGATACGTTTAGTGACTTTGTTTATATTCAGGGAATAGAGGGACGCTATATCATTATAATGAAAGCAGACGAAACAGTAACAGTACCGGCTGGCTTTGTAAAAGCGACTTTGCAATGGGATAATAAAACGTTAGAAGCTTATATGATACAGGGCTCAGATGTTTCTGCCGATGCGGAGGATACGCAGGGCGAAACAACGGCTGACGGTATTTCAACAGGTGATTTCTTTCTGCTTTACGGATTGAGTAGCGAAGGAAAAACGGGTTGGTATATGTATGACAGAGTAGAGGGAACCTATCAACGCTATTTGAATTTAGGCGCAGGAAGTGATGATGGCGGTTCATTGATTGATGCATTTACTTCTCCGGCGGGCGCAAGTAATGAAGGCGGCACTGACGCAAAGTTCATTATTATCTGTGTCATGGCAGGTGTGATGTTGATTTTGCTTGTTGTGCTGGTTGTTTTCTTCCTTGCAATCAGAGAATATCAGAGCTACGAGTATATTGATGAGGACGAAGATGACGAAGATGATGACGAGGAAAGACAACCACGAAGACCGATTATGACGGCGGAAGAAATGCGTGCCAGACGATATGAGGCAGGAGAAGAACTGGGTGATACCGGCGAAATTTATATGGAGGATTTACCGGTAACAAGACCGACTTCTCAGGTGTCTTATGAAACTGCGGACATGTCTTTTGAAGAGATAGAACCACTTCCACCGATTCGTGATGAAGAGGAAGAAGAAATACCGGAACCGAAGAGAAATAGGAAGAATAAAAAGGAAAAGAAGAAAAGTAAACTTGCTCAATGGTATGAGGATGATGAGTTTGGCGATGATGAAATAGAAGACGATGACGATATGGACGATGATCCGTATGAAGATGAAGAGAACTATGGAACAAAGAAGAAGGGGCTCTTCGGCAGGAAGAAGACGGAACCTCTGGCAGAGGCACAGCAGGTTGACTGGAGCGAAATGCAGAGTGAACTGCATGTAAACGAGCCGGATGACAGAAGACCCACAACAGCAAAGAATCGTATTCCTGTCAGCGCACCGCAAATGACGGTGACAGAGCCACCAAAGGCACCGCAGGCAAGAACAATACCGAAGCCGCAGCCGGGAGCACCGATGCCAAAACCTCAGGTGGAACCAATGACCGGACAGCCGATTACACAACAATCGGTACCATATGTGCAGGAGCCGGAAGTGCAGCAGACGGGGTATAGACAACAGGCACAGCCGACAGCACCAACACCGCAACAGCCACCGATTCAGCGACAACAACGGGTGCCGCCGCAACAATCGGTGCAGCGACAACAACCGGTACCGCCGCAGTATTATGAACAGCCGGTGCAATCACAGCAGCAAACAGGATATGGACAGCAGGGTTACGGACAACCGCAACAGCAGGCAGGCTACGGACAATCGCAGCAAGCGGGTTATGGACAACAAGGGTATGGCCAACAGGGCTACGAGCAGCAGGGCTATGTGCAACAACCGCAACAACAGGCAGGCTATGGTCAACAAGGCTACGAACAGCAGGGCTATGGACAACAGCCACAGCAGTATTATGAGCAACCTGCACAGCAGTCCATGCAACAACCACAACAGTCCAAGTATGATATTGATGATGATTTTGAATTTGAGTTTATTGACTTGAAGTAAAAAGTAGTTTATTTGAATATAGTAAAGACAGACCACGGAAATGATGATTGATTTTCGTGGTCTGTTTGTCTGTATATGCCGGATTTCGCTCGTTAAGAATCAGCCCGCTGATTCTTAAATTTTTGTTTTACAAATAGATATAGTTGTGCTAGTATGAATATAACACAGAAGATTTTGAACGTTTGGCTTTACGGAAGAGGTGGATTGGCATGATTATTGAAGTGCAGATTGATTTTAACAGTGAAGAAGCAATCTATATGCAGCTGCGTAATCAGATTATATTGGGCGTGGCTACTTCCAGACTGCAAGAAGGCGATATGCTTCCATCCGTGCGGCAACTGGCGGAAGATATCGGAATAAACATGCATACAGTCAACAAAGCATATACTGTATTAAAGCAAGAAGGTATTGTTAAGGTTGACAGACGGCGCGGTGCAATGATAGCAATTGATATTGACAAGCTGCGTGCGCTGGAAGAAATGAAGCATGACCTGAGAGTGCTGTTGGCAAAGGGAAGTCTGAAGAATATTTCCAGACAGGAAGTACACGAATTAATAGACGAGTTATATGACGATTATGCATAAAAAGGCTCCAAAATATAGATAGGAAAGACGAGGAAAACAAATGGCAATACAATATACGCAAAAAGCACAGCGAGCATTGGATCTCGCATTTAAGATATCAAAAGAATTACAACACGGATACGTAGGCTCAGAGCACATCCTGCTCGGATTACTGCGCGAGGGTACAGGCGTAGCGGCAAAGGTACTGCTGAGTAACGGAGTAGAGGATGACAAACTGATTGACTTGATTGAGCAGTTAATTGCACCTGATCAGTCTGTGGCAGTTGCTGAGAGAGACGGTTTTACGCCACGGGCGGAAATGATACTTGCAAATGGCAGGCAGGAAGCAACCAAAATGAAGGCTGCTCAGGTTGGTACGGAACATTTGCTGATAGCGATTATTAAAGAACCGGTTAGTGTTGCAGCAAGATTGTTGACGACAATCGGGATAAATCTGCAGAAGATTTATGCAGATATTATACAAGCCATGGGTGAAGACGTGGCCAAATATACAGAAGAACTGCAGGCAATGAAAAATGGCAGGAAAAAGGCTAAAAATGCAACACAGACACTTGACCAATACAGTCGTGATTTGACAGCACTTGCTGCAGAGGGAAAATTAGACCCTGTTATTGGCAGACAAGTTGAGATTACGCGCATTATTCAGACGCTCAGCAGACGTACTAAGAATAATCCCTGTCTGATTGGCGACCCCGGTGTCGGCAAAACCGCAATTGTAGAGGGACTTGCGCTACGAATTGTGGAAGGGGATGTACCGGCTACTGTACAGGATAAACGCGTGCTGACATTGGATTTGTCAGGTATGATAGCGGGAAGCAAATATCGTGGCGAGTTTGAGGAACGCATTAAGAAAGTCATCAAAGAGATTATTGCTGCAGGAGATATCCTGTTGTTTGTGGACGAGTTGCATACGATCATCGGTGCAGGCGGCGCAGAAGGAGCAATTGATGCGTCTAATATTCTGAAACCGTCTCTGGCACGTGGTGAAATCCAGCTAATCGGTGCAACCACCTATGATGAGTATCGGAAACATATTGAGAAGGATGCAGCACTGGAACGAAGATTTCAGCCGATTAATGTAGAGGAACCAACCATTGAGGTCGCGACTGAGATATTGAGCGGCATTAAGAGCAAGTATGAAGAACATCATAATGTTACGATTACGGATGAAGCAGTGGAAGCAGCGGTGAAGTTATCTGCGCGTTATTTGAATGACAGAAGATTGCCAGATAAGGCAATTGACTTGATGGACGAAGCAGCAGCAAAGGTCAGACTAAAAGGTTTGAAACGTCCGGAGTCATTGAGCAAGGCGGAACGACAGATTAAACAGTTTGAAAATGAAAAACTGCAATTGCTGAAGGATGGAAAGTTTACCGAAGCAGGTCAGGTGGGACGTGAGCAGGAGAAGATCCGCCATGCCTATGAAAAGAAATTGGCACGCTACGAGAAATCAATTGCAGATCAGAAACTAATCGTAGACGAAAATGAAATTGCAGATATTGTATCAGAATGGACAAAGATACCGGTGCAGAAACTTGCAGAAGCAGAGGGTGAGAAATTAGTGAAAATGGAAGCCACTCTGCAGAAACGTGTCATCGGACAGGATGAAGCAGTCAGTGCAGTTGCAAAGGCAATTAAACGTGGACGTGTAGGCTTAAAAGAGCCCAACAGACCAATTGGATCATTTCTGTTTTTAGGCCCGACAGGTGTCGGCAAGACCGAATTATCCAAGACACTGACGGAAGCCCTGTTTGGTTCGGAAAATGCACTGATACGTGTTGATATGTCAGAATATATGGAGAAACACACCGTATCGAAACTGATTGGTTCACCTCCGGGATACGTGGGATTTGATGAGGGCGGTCAACTTTCTGAGAAGATACGCAGAAACCCATATTCAGTTGTACTTTTTGATGAAATAGAAAAGGCACATCCGGATGTATTTAATGTACTCTTGCAGGTGTTGGATGACGGACATATCACTGACTCAACAGGCAGAAAAGTCAGCTTTAAAAATTGTGTCATTATCATGACTTCCAATGCAGGCGCACAGCGAATTGTTGACCCGAAGAAACTTGGTTTTTCCAGTAAGGAAGACGACACACAGGATTATGAGAAAATGAAATCCGGTGTTATGGAAGAGGTAAAACGCATTTTCAAGCCGGAATTTATCAATCGTATTGATGAGATTATTGTGTTCCATGCGTTAAACAAAGATAACATGAAGAAAATTGTATCGCTGCTGGTCAAGAATTTATGTGAAAGAGCAAAGACACAGATGCAGATTACGCTGACAGTGCGAGATAATGTGAAAAATCACATTCTGGAAAAGGGCAGTGATAAGAAGTATGGTGCAAGACCGCTTAAGCGAGCAATTCAAACGATGTTAGAGGATAAGCTTGCAGAAGAAATCTTGCAAAAGAAGATTAAGAGCGGTGATGAAGTCATTGTATCTATGGCAAAAGGTGATATAAAATTTACGGTAAAATAGGACGTATTTTGTTGTCATCATTGGTCGGATGATGATATAATGAACAAAGAGAGAAGTATATTAATGAGGAGGACAAAAGATCATGTCAGTAGTAGCGGAATTAATTCGTACTGAGAAGGACGGCACCATCAGTTTTGGCAATCATGAGTTGGCTGAGAAGGCTAAAAAAGAGGATTATGAATGTGGTGGCAATCTGTATAAGGTGAAGACTTCAGAAGCCATGACAAAGCTGGAAAGAGACGGCATGTTCGTATATGAATCCGTGCCGGGCACAAGTGTCAATGAGTTTGAA
>DATESB010000074.1:0-12928 GCA_035271065.1 Lachnospiraceae bacterium
TCTCCTTGGAACAGAGATAACTGTCTGCCCATACATATGCATTGTCGGCATTATAGTGGTTCCAACGGTTATTCAGAATGAATTTAGGCAGATATTCTAACAGAACATCCTTATTCCATATATAATATACATCATCAATTATGCTGTCATTGTAGAGATAATCAGGTATTGTAGTCGGATAATCAGCAGGGGTATTGGTCAGAAGATAAGTATCCAGGCTGAACAAGACATTCTTGGTGGTATCATGCTTTAACACTTCATTGAATATAATGTTGAAGTCATCAAAATGCGCACCCTGCAGGCATAATTTTACGCAGTCAGTGCCAAACACACCGTCTTCAAACCAGGATTCCACAAAGTTTTCACTCATGGAAGAACCAATCAGCGCGGTATCGTAATACATATTCTCAGCAACACCAACCATAGCAGAACGTTCATCGGTCTCAACAGCCGCCCATTTTCCCAAAGGAGCATGATAATGGATAAACGGATCCACAACAACGACAACTGCTGCAATCAGTAGCAGAATGACAAGTGTTGATATAATTGTGTTCCAAAAGAATTTTTTCATAACCTATCCTTCTTGTAATGGTTGATACATGACTTAGAAATTAACATATAGAAAAGTTCCGACCTCTGAAAATGATAAGATAGACCAAATCAAGAGGATTATTGTAACCAATGAAGTCCTAAATTTAGGAGTAAATGCTGCAACACGTTCATGTGTATTTTTCATACCGACTCCGGCATATAGGGCGATGCACACAAATACAACAAGCGCTACAGCTCCGGTATAGTAGACGGAAAGCGGTTGATAATGTAAGATAATTGCCTGCAACAGATTAAATTCTGTTGGGAGTGCCCAAACCACCATATCTGCCGAAACGGGTTTAAAGTCAAACGAAAAAAGTTGCTTTAATAACAAGTTTGCGTTTGCAATGGTATCAGCACGAAAGTACACCCATGCAAGATTGACGAAGAGAAAGGTTCCGAACCAGCGAATGGCAGCAGGAACTTTTGTCATGAAATTTTTACATAGTTTGCTGAGACAGATTCCGATACCGTGCAGAATACCCCAGAAGATAAAGGTAAAAGCGGCACCATGCCATAATCCGCTGAGCAAGAATATAATGAACATATTAAGATAGGTTCTAACCTTACCCTTACGATTACCGCCAAGAGGAAAATACACATAAGTACGGAAGAAACGAGTCAAAGTAATGTGCCAACGTTGCCAAAATTCGGCGATAGATTTGGATTTATAGGGGGAGTTGAAGTTTTCCACCAAATCAATGTTAAGCATCAGACAGATACCACTTGCAATATTACAATATCCGCTGAAATCGAAATAGATTTGGAGCGTATAGGATAGTATTACCAATAACGCATTTGTTGTACCAAGTGAAGCAATATTTTGATAACCCCAATCAACAATTGCTCCAAGATTGTCGGCAAGAAGCAATTTCTTGGCAAGACCAAAGGCAATTGCCATGATGCCCTTCGAGAGGTTTTCATAATTGACCGCTTTGCGTGCTGTATCATTGAATTGAGGGATTAGTTCATTATGAAAAGCAATCGGTCCTTGTGTGATTTTAGGAAAGAATGCTACAAAAAGCGCATAATCAAGAAATCTGTATTGCAGGTTTTGGTCTCGATAGCTATCAACAAGGAAAGCAATTTGCTGAAAGGTAAAAAAACTGATACCAAGTGGCAATATAAGATTTCTAATCAATAGAGAAGTTCCGAAGTACTGATTGATCGTTGCTGAGAAGAAATCAAGGTATTTGAAATAGAGCAGCGAACCCAAATTAAGGGTAACAGCACCAAATAAGAGCCATTTTCGTGTCTGCGCATGATGGGCGCGTGAAAATAAGAGGCTAAATCCATAATTAATCAAAATACTTCCGGCAAGCACCGGGAGAAACATGATATTCGCATAAGCATAAAACCACAATGACATGCCAAGCAAAAATAACTTGGCGAGATCAAAGTGGTTTGTTTTGTTCATCGTATAATAGCCAATTACCGTAATCGGTAAAACGACCAATAGAAAAAGAAAGGAATTAAATATCATAAATTCGTCTCCATAGAGATGACTCTATCTAAGCGCCGCCTCTATAAAACCTTTAAACAGCGGATGAGGACGGTTGGGTCTGGATTTTAATTCCGGATGTCCCTGTGTTGCTACAAAGAAAGGATGGTCGGGTAACTCACACATCTCCACAATGCGGCCGTCAGGTGAAATGCCGGATAATAACAAACCGTTACCGGATAGAACATCTCTGTATTCATTATTTACTTCATATCTGTGTCTATGGCGTTCATGAATGGTTTCTTCCTGATAGAGGGCATATGCTTTGGAGGTCTTGTCCAATATACAGGGGTAGGTACCGAGTCTCAGTGTTCCGCCAATGTCTTCAATATCATTCTGGTCAGGCATCAAGGCAATCACAGGATGCGTGGTAAGAGGATTTAATTCAATGCTGTGTGCATCCTCATAACCAATGACATTACGGGCAAATTCAACAATTGATAATTGCATACCCAGACATAAACCAAGAAAAGGAACTTTGTGTGTTCTGGCATAGGTTATGGATTTAATCATTCCTTCAATTCCGCGATCTCCAAAACCGCCGGGAACAATAATGCCATCTGCATCTTTTAAAAGCGTATCCACATTGTCGTCATTGACGAGTTCTGAATCAACCCAATTGATATGAACCACTGCACTATTTGAAATACCACCATGTTTCAAAGCTTCTACAACACTGATATATGCATCATGAAGCTGTATGTACTTACCAACAAGTGCAATTGTTACTTCTTTTGTAGGTGCTTTCAATGCTTGTACCATTGTCCTCCAATCGGACAGGTCCGGTTCGGGACAAGGTAAATGTAGGCACTCACATGCAACCTGAGCCAAATTCTCTTCTTCCATGGCAAGTGGTGCTTCATATAAATATTCTACATCCAAATTCTGCAATACGTGATTGCTTGGCACATTACAGAACAGGGCAATTTTTTCTTTGATTTGCTGGTCAAGAGGATGTTCACTCCTGCATACAATAATGTCAGGCCAAATACCCATTCCCTGTAGTTCTTTTACGCTTGCCTGTGTTGGTTTCGTTTTCATTTCCTGAGATGCGCGCAAGTATGGGATTAAGGTAACATGAATGAGAATTGCATTTTCATGACCGACATTATGCTGGAACTGACGAATAGCCTCCAAAAAGGGCTGACTTTCAATATCGCCCACAGTTCCGCCAACTTCAATAATAGCAATATGCATATCATCATCGGTAGTGTTTCGGTAAAAACGGCTTTTGATTTCATTTGTAATATGTGGGATGACTTGAACCGTACCGCCGCCGTAATCGCCGCGACGTTCCTTTTGTAAGACAGACCAGTAGATTTTACCGGTGGTTACATTTGAATTCTTGTCGAGGCTTTCATCAATAAAACGCTCATAATGTCCTAAATCCAAATCGGTCTCTGCGCCGTCATCCGTAACAAATACTTCACCGTGCTGTATCGGGTTCATGGTACCCGGGTCAATGTTGATATAAGGATCAAACTTCTGCATCGTAACCTTATATCCGCGTGCCTTAAGCAATCTACCTAAAGATGCGGCTGTAATTCCTTTTCCGAGACCGGAAACAACGCCGCCCGTAACAAAAACATACTTTATTGACATAGTAATTCCTCCATAAAACGCGCACAAAGGCGCGAAAAATCTATGCGCACCTTTGCGCGTGAATTATGTTCTTACATATTATAGTGTAAAACATCTTGAATTGCAAGTGAGCACATTGATAAAAAATGTGAACTAAAAAATTTAGAAATCCTTCACAAAGTACTTATTGATTTATATGGGAAGAATCTCTATAATGAAGAAGTCAGAGTTTCTGATAAACACAGCAATATGGAAAACGGAGAATATAAATGGATAACAATCAAAATCCAAATAACAACCCTAATAACGGAGACAAAAACCAACCGCCAAAGAATAGACAGACTTTATTGGTGCTTCTGATTGCATCAGTAATTACCATGCTGTTTCTTACGTATATCAGAGGAGTGGTAACCAATGCGTCAGTACAGGAAATTTCGTATGATGAATTTCTGAGTAAGGTTGAAGCTGGTGAGGTAGAAAGCGTTGAAGTCGGTACAGACAGAATCACAATCACACCTAAAAATCAGGAAGATAAGGTGCTTCCGATTACGTATTATACCGGTGTCATGGCAGATGACACGCTGGTTGACAGGCTAGAAGAGGCACATGTTACATTTTCAAAAGAGGTACCGGACTCATCCGGAGCAATTTTGAATTTTATTTTGATTAATATACTTCCGATTATTTTGGTATGCGTTCTTCTGAGTTTTCTGATGAAACGTGTTACACGTGGTGGCGGCATGATGGGTGTCGGCAAAAGCAATGCCAAGATATATGTAGAGAAGGAAACAGGCATTACCTTCAAGGATGTAGCCGGACAGGATGAGGCAAAGGAATCATTGCAGGAAGTCGTGGATTTCTTGCATAATCCGGGTAAATACGTGAAGATAGGTGCCAAGTTACCGAAGGGAGCACTACTTGTTGGACCTCCCGGTACCGGTAAGACCTTACTTGCCAAAGCGGTGGCAGGTGAAGCAAAAGTGCCGTTCTTTTCACTGGCTGGTTCTGATTTTGTGGAGATGTATGTTGGTGTTGGCGCATCTCGTGTCAGGGATTTGTTTAAGGAAGCACAGAAGAATGCACCATGTATTATTTTTATAGATGAAATTGATGCAATCGGTAAGAGTCGTGACAGCAGATATGGCGGTGGCAACGATGAAAGAGAACAGACATTGAATCAGTTACTGTCTGAAATGGATGGATTTGATACATCAAAAGGTATTTTGTTACTTGCTGCAACAAACAGACCGGAGATATTAGACAAAGCCCTGCTTCGTCCGGGACGTTTTGACAGAAGAATTATTGTAGATAAACCGGATTTGAAGGGAAGAATAGATACTCTTAAGGTTCATTCCAAAGACGTACTTATGGATGACTCTATTGATTTGGAAGAGGTTGCGTTGGCAACAGCCGGTGCAGTAGGTTCTGACCTTGCCAATATGATTAATGAAGGTGCCATCAATGCAGTCAAAGAAGGACGAGAAGTGATGACACAGAAGGACTTGCTTGAATCCATAGAAGTAGTCATGATGGGTAAAGAGAAAAAAGACCGTATTATGAGTAAAGAAGAAAAGCGAATTGTTTCTTATCACGAAATCGGTCACGCGCTTGTAAGTGCTTTGCAGAAAAACACCGAACCGGTTCAGAAGATTACCATTGTGCCTCGTACGATGGGTGCACTGGGATACGTGTGGTATGTGCCGGATGAAGAGAAGCATTTACGTTCTCAGATAGAATTGGAGCAACAGATTGTTTCCTGCTTGGCAGGTCGTGCTTCGGAAGAATTGTTCTTTGATACAGTTACAACCGGTGCTGCCAATGATATTGAAAAGGCAACCGATATTGTAAGAGCAATGATTACACAGTATGGTATGTCCAAGCGGTTTGGATTAATCAAGTTAGAGTCCGTAGAAGATAAATACCTCAGCGGAAGAACTGTCCTTGATTGTTCGGATGCAACATCTGCACAGATAGATGAAGAAGTGATGAAGATTCTTGATGCATCATATGAGAAAGCAAAGGAACTTCTTGGTGAGAATAGAGAATTGATGAAAAAACTGGCCGAATATCTGATTGAGAAAGAAACTATCACAGGCAAGGAATTCATGAAGATATTCCGCGAGGAGAAGGGATTAGCGGAACCGGAGGATGGAGAAGCAGAACAAGAATAATAAAGAAAACATCAGCAAGAAGGACAAGCATTTATCTGTCCTTCTGTTAAGCATATCTATTATTATGGTGCTCGTAACAGCTTTCAGCTTGGTCTATTTCAGAAAGCAGGTTACGAGCATGAATATTATGCAGGACTCCGTTTATGATGAGTATGATCGTCACTATGCATTTATTTCGGAAGATCAGGATAGTTTGTTTTGGAACAGCGTTTATGAAGGAGCCAAGGAAGAGGGCGCCCTAAGCGGTGTCTATGTGGAACGGCTCGGCAAAAATCTGGCGGTTAGTTATACAAAGCAGGAACTGATGAAGATTGCAATTGATTCGCATGTGGACGGCATTATTTTGGAAGCAGATGAGAGCGCGGAAACAACAGCATTGATTAACAAAGCAACCGATAACGGTATTCCTGTTATTACGGTATTGCGGGATTGTTCCTCAAGTGAAAGAAGGAGTTATGTCGGCATCAGTAATTATAATCTGGGTGGTGAATATGGAAGACAGATTATGGGACTGTTGGATGAGGATACAAAGAAAATTCTGATTTTAATGAATATGAATGCTGAGGATACAGCACAAAACATAATTTTTACTGCGATTCAGGAGACTCTTGAAAAAGAAGGCGCTGATATGGAGCAGATTGAGATTGCGACAGCAGCTATCAGTAATGATGGTCCGTTTAGTGCAGAAGAATCTATCCGTGATATCTTTTTGGATTCCGGCAATCTACCCGATATCATGATTTGCTTGGATGAATTGAACACCACCAGCGTGTATCAGGCAGTGGTAGATTTCAATAAGGTTGGAAGCATGGATATCATCGGTTATTACAGTTCGGATACAATCTTAAAGGCAATTGACAGAGATATCATACAGGCAACGATATCTGTTGATACCAATCAAATGGGACAATTTTGCGTGAATGCCTTGGATGAATATTTTACAACAGGACATGTCAGTGAATACTTTTCAGTTGATATTTCTTTGATTACCGCGGAGAATGTGAAAGATTACATGATAAGCGAGGAAACAGATGAAGAGGAATAAAATCGGATTTAACTTAGCGATTCAGACCAAGTTAATATTTGTATTTATCGTTACCTCAATGATTGTCTTTGTGGTGAATGTATTTGTGTACATGAATTTGAACCAGATGATTAGTAAGATAGATGAGATATATGCCAGTAATGTCAGCCTAAATGAACTTGCTGATGCGTTGTCTGATGTACAGACCAGTATGACGGACTATTTGAATACAAAAAGTTCGGATGCAATTGAGCAATACTACAGAAGTGAGCAGGACTACAGTAATCTGTTAAATGACTTGAACGTTACGACCACCAACAGTGATATGAAATTGATGGAAAAGAGCATCAAGAATATGTCAGATACTTATCTTGGGATTACAAATGAAACGGTTCAGAGTAAGAGAGGAAGAAATGTAGAGAAGTATAAAAACAGTTATGATGAAGCAAGCGAACTGTTTTCCTATATTAATACTTATATCTATAGTCTGAACAATGAACAGTTTAAGTACAATTCCGGAAATTATGAACTATTGCTGTCATCTCTTAAGTACTCAGAGGTGTTCAGTTTGTCTATTTTGATAGCAGTAGCAGTTTGTAACATTATGATTATTGTTTTGATGACCAGAACCATTACCAATCCGTTAAAGGAACTTGCCAAGATTGCCAATGAAGTTGCCGGCGGACGATTGGATGTTGAATTATTAAAGATAAAATCAGGAGATGAAGTCGGTGTTGTAGCAAAAGCATTTAATAAAATGATATTAAGTGTCAGGGAATATATTGAGCAGATTCGCGTGCGAATGGAAATGGAAAATGCCATGAAAGAAAAGGAACTGATGATGGCAACTCACCTAAAGGATGCACAGTTGAAATATCTGCAAGCGCAAATCAATCCCCATTTTCTGTTTAACACCTTAAATGCGGGTGCGCAGCTTGCTATGATGGAAGATGCCGATAAGACTTATGTATATATTCAGAACATGGCGGATTTCTTCCGCTATAATGTCAAGAAAAATAATGACAGTGTTACGTTGGAAGAAGAAATTGAGTTGGTGGACAGTTATATATACATATTGAATGTAAGATTCTCCGGAGAAATTCATTTTGAGAAACATATAGATAAAAACTTGATTTCTGTCAAGATGCCAAGTATGATACTGCAGCCGATTGTTGAGAATAGTGTCAATTACGGAATTCGCAATATTGAATGGGAGAGTCTGATTATCCTATCGGTATATGGAGAAGATGGAAGAACCTGCATTAGTATCAAAGATAATGGAGTTGGAATTTCACCCGAGAAACTGGAAAAGATTATGACAAAAGAAATTGAGAAATCAGATATTGCCAATGATTCAAATGGTGTTGGTCTGGAAAATGTAATCAGCCGCCTACAGATGTATTTTGAAACAGACGATATCTTTACAATCAAGAGTGAAGGTGAAAATAAAGGAACAGAGGTAATCATTCGGTTGCCGATGGATAGAGAAGGAGCAGAATAATGTACAGAATTATGTTAGCAGATGATGAAGGAATTGTAATTGATTCTTTGAAATTTATCATTCAGAAACATTTTGATACGGATTGTATCGTGGATTTTGCGAAAACAGGCAGAAGCGTCATAGAACTAGCGGAACATTTCAGACCTGATATTGCCATTATGGATATTCAGATGCCTGGTATTAACGGGATTGATGCAATGAGAGAGATTATCAAAATCAACCCGTCTACCATATTTATTGTCATGTCTGCATATGACAAATTTGATTATGCCAAGGAGGCAATTAATCTTGGTGTATTGGATTACCTGAATAAACCGGTGGATCAATCTAAGATTGTAGAAGTCTTACAAAAAGCAATGCACATGATTGACGCAGAACGAGAGAGAAGAAGCGAAGACCTGCTCATTAGAGAAAAAATGGAGACAGTTGTTCCGATTATAGAAAACGGATTGATATATTCTATTTTGTTTCAGGAGCATTTTGAAAAAGATATTGATAATTTTAAGCATTTATTAGGGATAGAAGAAGATTACGGATACATGCTCGTCATGGTTTGCGGAGAAGCACAGGAAGGAAACTATATGACAAATGCCGTTGGAGCCAGTATCCGTGCGCAGAGTGAATATCATGAATTAAGGGAGATTGTGAAAGAGTTTTTCCCATGTATCATGGGATCGGTCATGGCGAATAAGGTAGCAGCTTTTGTCCCGTGTAAGGAATCAAGTCTGGATTACAACGGGCGTATTGCCATTATTGAAAAGGCAAGAGAACTGGCCCGTAAAATGAAAAAACGCATTGATGTGCAATTCAGAATCGGTATTGGTTCCGTTAAGAAATTGACTGCATCTATGGAATCGTATCAGGAGGCATTGACTTCGCTTGTCAATACAACAGGTACAGTGGCGCATGTAGGGGATTTACCGCTGGTGCTTGATTATGAAGCCGATTATCCCATTGAAACAGAGAAAACATTATTTGAAAAGACGGAAAAGGGTGATGTAGACGGCGCGCAGGCCTGTGCAAGCCAATTCTTTGATTGGATGATTGATAAGTACGGAGACTATATGACAGACATCAAATTAAAGTGTCTGGAGTTTGTACTATGGGCAGAACACCTTGCTTATGAGACGGGTGGTATGACTTATCATTTTCGTTCCCGTCAGGATTATCTACCCACATTAATGGCAATTCAGAATTATGATGAAATGCGTAATTGGTTTGTTTCAAAGGTAACCGAGGCAAGCCGGAATGTTACGGCAAAAAAAGAAGAGCAATCAAGTGGTGTTATTACAAAGGCGAAAAACTATATTGATACACATTACATCAGAGACATTTCGCTTGATGATGTGTCCAGAGAAGTGGAAATCAGTCCATACTATTTCAGCAAGTTGTTTAAGGAAGAGACGGGAGAAAACTTTATTGAGTATGTAACCAATATTCGCATGGAACATGCAAAGAAACTGCTGAGCAGTTCTGAACTGAGTATGAAGGAGATTTGTGGAGAAATCGGGTATGCAGATCCTAATTATTTCAGCCGTATATTCAAGAAAAATATTGGGGTTACGCCTACCGAGTTCAAGGAGGGGAACGGTGTATGAGTCTTAAGAGAGGGACTTGGCTTCTGGTGCTTTTATGTGGGGTGTTATTAATCGGTGGCTGCACGAAGACAGAGGCAGAAAAAGAAGAGAATGTAGAAGAAACAAAGGACAAACTTGAGATAGGAATGAGCTTCGATTCTTTTGTCATTGAACGCTGGCAGCGTGACAGAGATGTTTTTGTATCTGCAGCAAAAGAGTTGGGCGCGGAAGTAAATGTTCAGAATGCAAATGGAGAAGTAGAGGAACAGATTAAGCAGATAGAGTATTTTATTGACAAAAAGGTAGATGTAATCGTTATTGTTTCGATTGACGGTGAGAAACTGGTATCATCGGTTGCAGCAGCAAAGAAGGCAGGCATTAAGGTGATTGCTTACGACAGACCGATTAAGTATGCGGATGCCGATTTGTACATATCGTTTGATAATGAAGCAGTCGGTAGAATGATGGCAGAAGCATTGCAACAGGAAATTGGCGGTGCCGGTAAGATTATCATGTTGAGCGGACCAACTTCAGACAGCAATGTAACGATGGTTAATGCCGGATTTATTTCTATTGCCAAGAGATATCAGAATGAAATTGTAGATATCCATTATGCAGAAGGCTGGCTTGCAGAAGAAGCATATAACTATATCAATGATAATCCAATCAAGGTGGCAGATGCAGATGCGATTATGTGTGGCAATGATAACCTGGCGGGACAGGCTATCAAAGCTTTGTCAGAACAAAGATTGGCAGGAAAGATACCTGTAGTGGGACAGGATGCAGAACTTGAAGCATGTCAGAGGATCGTGGAGGGTACACAGTTGATGACGGTGTACAAACCGGTTGAAAAACTTGCAAAGGCAGCAGCAGAATATGCAGTCATGCTTGCAAGAGGCGAAGACCTTGGGATTGAGGACACCTATATGGAGGGGGCTTATGAGATCCCATGTGTAACACTGACACCTATTAAGGTGACAAAGAGCAATATGGATGAAGTGGTAATCAATAGTGGATTCCACCTAAAAGAAGATGTATATATGAATGTTACACCGCCTACAGAATAGGACATAATTGCAAAACGTTGAAAATAATGAACAAAAATGTGCTAACATTTTTCTTTAGAAAAAAAGCAAAAAATGAAAATTTGAAGAAGTTAACAATTAAATACTATTCCTTGTGTGATATAGTGTGTTTGTAACAAGTTGTAACAAACAATTCATTTAAGGGAGGATTTTCAAGATGAAAAGAAAATTACTTAGTGCATTACTCAGTGTAGCAATGGTAGCTACATTACTTGTAGGCTGTGGCGCAAAGACAGAAGAAGCAGCAGCTCCTGCAGCAACAGAAGAAGCAGCTCCGGCTGAAGAAGAAGCAGCTCCGGCTGAAGAAGAAGCAGCTCCTGCAGACGATGCAGCAGCAGCTGGCGGACTTGTTGGTGTAGCAATGCCTACAAAAGATTTACAGCGTTGGAATCAAGATGGTGACAACATGAAGGCTCAGTTGGAAGCAGCAGGATATGAAGTAGATCTTCAGTATGCTAACAACGACGTTGCAACTCAGGTTTCAGTACTTGAGAACATGATTGCTAACGGATGTCAGTTACTCGTTATCGCTTCTATCGATGGTAGTGCTCTTGGAACAGTTTTAGAGCAGGCTAAAGAAGCTGGTATCCCGGTTATCGCTTATGATCGTTTGATCATGAACACAGATGCTTGCTCATACTATGCATCATTTGATAACTACAAAGTTGGTACAATGCAGGGCGAATATGTAAGAGACGCTTTGGATCTTGACAATGCAGAAGGACCTTTCAACGTAGAGTTCTTAGGTGGTGACCCTGGTGACAACAATGCACTCTTATTCTTCGATGGTGCTATGGACGTTCTTAAGCCATACATCGACGAGGGCAAGATCGTTGTTCAGTCTGGTCAGGTAGAGTTTGCAGAATGTGCAACAGCTTCTTGGTCAACAGAGAACGCACAGAGCAGAATGGAGAACATCATTTCTTCATACTATGCTGATGGTACTTTAATCGATGCAGTTTGCTGTTCAAACGACTCAACATCACTTGGTGTTCAGAACGCATTAGAGAGTTCTTACAATGCTGAATGGCCGGTAATCACAGGTCAGGATTGTGACATCGCTAACATGCCTAACATCATCGCTGGAAAGCAGTCTATGTCAGTATTCAAGGATACTCGTGACTTAGCAGCTAAGACAGTTGAAATGGTTGACGCTATCATGAAGGGCGGAGAAGCTCCTGTTAACAACACAACAGATTATGATAACGGCGCTATGGTAGTTCCTTCATACCTCTGCGATCCTAAATTCGCTGATAAGGACAACTACAAAGAGTTATTGGTTGACTCAGGTTACTACACAGAGGATCAGTTAGCACAGTAATCAGGTGTGAGATTGAATCATTCTGAAAGATTTGAATATACAGGCGGGTTATTCCCGCCTGTTGTATTCTGATAAAGTTTGTTTTATACTGGTTTTATACTAATTTAGTTCTATACTGATTAGATATTGGGAGGGATACAATTGGCAAACATTATACTTGAAATGAAAAATATCACCAAAACCTTTCCCGGCGTTAAAGCACTCGATAACGTTAACTTTAAGGTTGAAGAAGGAGAGATACACGCTCTGGTAGGTGAAAACGGAGCAGGAAAGTCAACGCTGATGAACGTCCTCAGCGGAATCTATCCTCATGGTTCATATGAAGGAGATATCATCTATAAAGGGGAAGTATGTAACTTCCAGACAATCAAAGACAGTGAGAAAAAAGGAATTGTCATCATCCATCAGGAACTGGCATTGGTACCATACCTAACAATCGGAGAGAACATGTTCCTCGGCAATGAAAGAGGAAAGTCTTCCGCAGCAATTGATTGGGATGAGACATTCGGTGAAGCAGATAAATACTTAAGGACGGTAGGATTACAAGATTCCTCCCGTACATTAATTAAAGATATA
>DATESB010000075.1:0-6719 GCA_035271065.1 Lachnospiraceae bacterium
AGCGGAAGTGCATACTTAACATGAACTTCCTTTCCCAACAGACAACTAATAAATGCAGACAATCGCTCCGGTGTTCGTTCTGGGTCAAAAACATATTTGAAGAATGTGTCATAGGTAATCTTAATGCCTCGATTTCCGGAATAGTAATCCAGAAAATCATTTCTTAATTCTGGGGTAAGTTTTGTGTATTGTCTGAAAAGGTCCGATTCTGATTTCAAATGTGACAGAATTGTTTCTCGATCAATCTGCTCACCAAAAACAGTCGGTGATAATTGTACGACTTCTTTTTGCATAGATATGCTCCTTATTTGTGCAAGGTTATCAGTGGCTGTCTGCTGGATTAGTGGCGAACGCCTGATGCACACAAGTAAGGTGCTATCCGTAAAATTCCCGATGATTGTGTAGAAGCACAATCGCAGTACGTGTGAAAACTATAACATATCCTCTATTCTTAAACAACCGGCAAAACACTTTTTCGTCAAATGTTCTTACAACTTTCTCCCCATATAAACCACATCATCCATTGGGTTATCGTAATATGGCGCTATTTCTTGAAATCCATATTTCTGATACAAGTGAATTGCGCTCTCCAAGGGACGTATGGTATCGAGAACCATTTCCGAATAACCGTCTTCCTTAGCAACGGTCAAAATTTTCTCTATCAATTGCCGACCAACCTTTAGTTTGCGATATTTAGGCTTCACATACAAACGCTTCATCTCACATCGCGCATCTGTATGCCTATGATAAGCAACACAACCGATTACCTGATTATCTTCCAATACCACAAATACCCTCCCTTGCGGGAAGGTATATCTTAGAAAACATACCCAGCAAATGCAATCATCGGCAATTGCCGTCACATCTTCTGTATCCCTAACAAGCACATCAAAAATTGTGCTACCAGAAAAATAATCGTACATATAGATGTAAACGCATATCGGTAATATCCCTTAGGCGTCTTATGCGTATGGAAATAGTCTCTGATCTTATCCCGATATAAAATCAATATCAGAATTCCACCCAGAAAGAACCCTATATTAATCGTCACATATGTGATATCTTTTACTGTATCTGAGGCAAAAGTAAGTAGATAACTCAGCAAATCTCCAAAGAGCATATTGTTTACCATATGCAAAATGACTGACCATTTCAAAGAAAACTCCATGGCAACATATCCAAATACCAATCCCGCAAAAAATGCATAAATCGACTGCATCACATTACCATGCATTGCACCAAACAATACTGCTGAGAAAACAATGGCAAATACCTTCCCGTATTTTTGCAGGCTTTTCATCACAAATCCACGATAGACAAGTTCTTCAGCCAACGGAGCTCCCAGTGAAGCATACAAAAACATGGATACCGTCATACTCATTTCCGAGGGGCTCTCTATTGCCTCTTCTGCTGTTAATTGAAAGATATTCAATCCCGCCTCATATAATGGTGCCAGCAAGGAATATACCATTTGTGTTGACATCAACATCACCGTGGAAAGAAGAAAAACACGGATTGTCATACGCTGATCCACTTGAAAAACCCGAACTTTTGACTTGCCAACATAAAAATAGAGGACCAAAAACAAAAGACCAATTACGATTGCTACGAGCGAAGATGTTCCGGACTGATTCATCTGATTTATAAATTCATTTGACATCTCTTCCGTTTCAAATTCCTCCGGATGTATAAACATATATCCTATCATCCGAACGATATAATCAAATGTAACAATAAATAACAATAAGAAATTGTAAAATAAGATGCCTCCGCTAATACAATTAATATCTCTTTTGATAACCTTCTTTTCCAATCATCTATCTCCAATATTTCATAGTTTTTATACATCATTATACTATGAAATCTTCTTAATTCCTAATACAAGATATCGAACAACCGGAATTCTTCTGAAGAGTTCATATACAGCAGGTGTTAACACCAGTTCTAACAGTAACGCCAGCAAATAAGTCAAAATAATCGGTAATTCTAAATAGTTTATCAACACATAGCAAGCAATCAAAACAATCGGATAGTGAACAATATAAAGCCCAAAACTTGCCTTCGTCATGTATTCCGCAAAGCGAGATGTACGGTCGAACCAAGCCTTGCCGCATCCCAAAATTGCGAGAACGGCAATCCACAGATACACATTTGTAAAAATGCTTTGCAGACAAGCAGCGTCAGCATAATTCTGTCCAAAATAAAAGATTGTATAGCCAATTCCAAGGACCACTGCCACAAGCAACATGGGTATATGTATCCGTTCCACTTTATCCTGCACTTCATCATGTGAGAAAACAAAATATCCGATGAGGTATACCATAAAATAAATTCCAAAACGGTATGTTGTAATCACCGGCATATTCAATATCTGTGCAGCTCCCCAGATAGGAATAACAAGTAATATCAAAATAATAATGTTACTCTTTCCGCACAGTTCCCATAGTTTTTCTGATACCTTCAGTTTACGAATTAGAACCAATAACGCCGAAAATAGGAACAACATCTGAATAAACCATAATGGTCCGGTTCCGCTGAGTACAAAGATAGGGTATCTCAGAAACGAGGGCATGTAATCTAATCCACCGCCAATTTTGACATTCAGATATCCACCAATCCATTGATATACAAATAGTCCTAATGTGGAAGGAACAAGTAACTTCGTCACTTTGCTTTTCAGAAATTCTTTATCCGAACATTTATTAAGCGCGTATCTACTGCTGATACCGGCAATCAAAAACAGAAGTACCATGAACCACGGGTATACAAAATACAGAATGGCATCTTGATAATACACATCTCCCGGACTCCCCACATTGCCAAGTACCCCAACATGATTAAACAAATAGAATACGTGATAAACCAGCACTAAAAGAACCGTTGCCCACCTAATATTATCTATGTAGTATTTTCTCATTCCGACTCACTCTCTCTCGTTGTTGTAAAAGTATGATTTGTATAACTTATTATACTCCTTTGTGCAACTTTGTCAATCTGAATGCAACATATTTGTGCAGAGAAAAGAACCGGCTCTGCTGAACCGGTTCCTTCACTTGCTATTTCAATCACTATCTCTTAATTATTTCTAATAATTTTCTTCTCTCACTTCAAAATAACTCTGAGGATGTGCACATACAGGGCAGAGATCCGGAGCCTTTTTACCCATTACAAGATGACCGCAGTTTCTGCATTCCCACATCTTCTCTTCGGATTTCTCAAAGACTTTCTGCATCTCAACATTATTCAGTAATGCACGATATCTCTCTTCATGAGACTTCTCAATCTTTGCAACGCCTCTGAACTGTGCAGCTAATTCTGCAAATCCTTCTTCTTCAGCTTCCTTTGCAAAACGATCATACATATCGGTCCATTCGTAATTCTCACCTTCGGCTGCATGTAAGAGGTTCTGTGCTGTATCACCCAATTCGCCCAATGCCTTAAACCACAATTTAGCATGCTCTTTTTCGTTCTCAGCTGTCTTTAAAAACAACGCCGCAATCTGCTCATAACCTGCTTTCTTCGCTACAGATGCAAAGTATGTATACTTATTTCTTGCCTGACTTTCACCTGCAAATGCCTCCATTAAGTTTTTCTCTGTTTTTGTTCCCTGGTATTTGTTCATCTTCTTTTCCTCTCCTTATTATGATGTAATAGTGTAATCAATTCTTGGGCTGCTTCCTTCGGAAAATCCTCCGGCTGCTTCTCTGCTAACATATTATGCAGGAGTTCTCCTGCCTGTTCACTCTGGGGCAACATATATCCTGCTTCCCTGAAAATGTCCTCTGCCATAACCCGATTTGACTTGGCAATCGCTGATGCAAACTGCTTCTCTATCGGTGTTGCTGCCTTTGATGCCACATCTCTTGCAATTTGCTCCTGTACTGTTTTGCTTTCTGCCAGTCTCTTCAGTGACTGTTCCACTGCATTTGACTTGTCCTGTTGTTTCGGATATTCTTCCGGCACCATGACAATTGCATGAGACGGGCAAGCCATTGCACACTTTCCGCATCCGATACATTTCGATGCATCTACCTGTCCGTTTTCTGTATCAGAGGCTCCGGTAGGACATACATACAAGCACAAACAGTCTTTGGAACATAAACTAATATTTCTCACTGCATGCATATGACTACCCCCTCTCTACCTTCGTAATCTTTTTACTGGGTACTTTACATACTGGGCAAATTGCCGGTGGTTCATCACCTATGTAAATAAATCCGCAAATCTCACAGACATAAATACTTGTATTCTCAAGCATACTGTCCTTTTCACTTTCATATCTGCTTACAAGAGATTTCAGTATCTTGGTTACTTTCTCACTCCACACAAGTGCTCTGAGAGCGCCTCGGTCCGGCTTCTGATTTGCTGCAGCATTTGCCGTTACATATTCTTCACTGAGATTCTGATTAATTTTCTCTGATAAATCCCGAAAGCCTTGATTTGCAGGTACTCTGGCTTTTGATTGATAGTATTCTGCCAACTGCGTAAATAATTCGGATTCTCTTGCCAGATACTGCTTCTCGCAGCCCTTTGCAAGATTAGAACACAATGCACTCATCTCCGCAAATGATAGTTCTCTGACTTCCTCATCTATCGGTGTCACAGCACTGGCAACCGGCTTAACAGTTTCTGTACTTGCTTCTTTTTGTTCTTCGAATTCAACTTTGGTTGCTCCACACAACGGACACACCCAATCATCCGGCAATTCACTCCACTTCGTACCCGGTGCAATTCCTGCGTCAGGTATTCCTCTGGCTTCATCATAGATATAGCCACAAATTCCACACACATACTTTGCCATGCTGTACCTCCTTTTCAAAAACAGTAATCATTCCTATTGATTGAATATTTATCTCATTGTATCACTATTGTGTACGCAAGTCAATTGTGGAATTTCTCTATTCTATTAAATAATTATAAACAAAAATGCACATAAGCCTTATATAAATCCATACTTTAGCTCATCCCGCAGCAATGAATACATGCAATAATCAAGCAATTCTCCATTTTTGAATACACCTTTTCTCATCGTTCCTTCATAGGTAAAGCCCGCTTTTTCAAGTACTCCTCTGGACCCTGCATTCGTTGCAAACGGTTCTGCAAAAATTCGTTCAATCGAAAACAATTCAAACGCTTCTTTACAGAGTTGCTTTGCTGCTCCGGACATAATTCCTTGTCTCCAATAATCTTCACCCAGCCAATAGCCCAGTTCTGCTGATTTCTCATAAACATCATCTTTCACAAAAATCCCAATGCTGCCAACCACCTTACCATTCACTACAATGGCTCTGGTAATCTGATTGTCATCGCCCTTTTCCACGCAGTCGTCTACATACCACTGTGCATCTGCAAGCGTATATGGATTGGGAAATACATTCCTCAGTTTTGAAGCTATCTTTGCATTATTTGCGACTGCTGCCACATCTTCCGCGTCCTCATGACGCCATTTTCTAAGTTCAAATTCCATTTTAATCACTCCTTTTCCATTTCATTTTTATCTTCTAAGTTTTTTCTGCTTATTACTATTTCTTTTTACTTTTCATTGCTATTGTTTCTTTCTTATCGTTTATTTCTTTATTAACTGTATAATAGAATTCTCGTAATCCTGCACCACTTGTGGTGATAGCGCAATCACTCGGCTCCACATTCGAATCCCTTGATATGCATACAGAATCATCGTAATCGCTTCTGAAGTATGTTCTTCTATGAATTCACCTCTTTGAACACCATATTTCATTAGCCTTTGCCACTTCTGCATTCCCTTTTCATTCAAATCCTCAAACAACTTAGAATCCACCATATTGGCATATTCATAAATCGGCAAACTTAAGGAATCCTGTGGATTCATCATTTCTTCCTTCATTATCTGCATTTCTTCTTTTAGAATATCCATTGCAGGTATACCTGCTCCGATACGCTGATCAATCAAGCTCTCGTTGTCGTTGGATAATTCCAGAAAAATCTCTTCAAATATCTCGGCCGTACTTTCATAATGACGATAGAGCCCTCCACGACTCAAACCGGTCGCCTCACAGATATCCTTCATTGTCACCTGTGAAAAGCCCTTTTCAGCAAATAGTTTCTTTGCTTCCATGCGAATCATTTTCTTGGTCTGCTGTCCTTTTTCTCCCATACTTCCTCCCGTTGCCTTTGCCAATACGCAAAAGAGACACGCGCGTCGCTTATGCTATAAACGCATTATGCGACATATGTGTCTCTTTGTCAAGAAGTTTTTGTAGCATTTGATTTTATAGCATAAAATGAACTTGAAATTCCGGTTTAGCGTATAAAGGACAGAGGATGATTTCCTTGTCGCCCAATTCTACCGTCTGCAATAAGGAAGTCATCTCTACTTCGAACCAGCGGTAGCAAGATTATATTACGGTTTACATAAAGTCAGTTTTCTGCAGAATTTCAATAGAGTGCTATTTTGACATCATTATTGAAAGAAAATAGCACTATTTTTTCTATAATTGGCAGTTTTAACGCAGTTATTGAAAAAAACGTTCAAATGTGACAATATATGGGGATATATGGTGTTTTTAGGGCTTTTTTTATCAATAATGAGACTAAATTATGTCTTTATAGAGAAAAGCAAAAATCTCATTGCCGATGTGAAATGTAAAATCGGAAATTAGTAAAAAAGAAAGAATAACTTCCTTATTGCAAACGGTAGCCCTAGGCGACAAGGAAGTTATCTCTTGACCTTAAGCTATGAA
>DATESB010000076.1:0-2433 GCA_035271065.1 Lachnospiraceae bacterium
ACCCCACACAGACTTGTTTGCCCAAGACAGTTCGATGTCTGCACGATAGCCTCTGTCATAGCCTACGTTTACCATATAAGCTCTGATGGTGTCAGCATTGTTCTGCGCCGATAGCGCCGCACATGAAAATGCAATGGCGCAAATGATGGTTAAAATTCTTTTCATCTCTTCACTACACTAATTTTACGGCTGCAAAGGTATGCCAAGAGAACGAGGAATATTTTTCAGAAAAACCGACAAATTGGTCAGTTTTGCCAAAATAGAAAATCTGGTAAAGAATTATAGCTTAATACTTTGGTATATTTGACCAATCCATAAGAAAAATCCGCCAACTGAATCATTCAGCTAGCGGAACCGTCGCGACATAAACTCACTATTTTATGAGCACTGGCAGTCAAATTCCGGAATACTGCCCAAAAACAAGACCGGTGCGACAAGAATCTGCATTTCTTGCCGCACCGGTCATATATGGTTTCCCGATTTGGTCGGGTTATGGGATTACCACTCCAGTACATTATAACTAATTGATAATCAATTAGTTACGAGATTTTATCCATCAAATCGGGAGTATCTCATTGATTTCCAACGGCTTAACCGTTTTTTTACTTAAGTGATCAGAATGATCGCAATAGTCAAAGGTAATGATTTATTCTGATATTGCAAGGTATCATGTGTTAAATCTGTTATCACCTCTAACACCAAACTGATGTTAAAAACATCGCATTTGATATCACGTATCATCAGTTACAAAGGTAGCAAAAATATTTGAATATCAGCTTATTACTGGTAATTATTTTAGAATATTCTTTCTTTCGATTGAAGGAATACAACTTATTCATGTCGCATTTTATGCATACAATTTTGTTAATTTCACGATAGTTGCTATATTTGCAGCAACATGTTCACCCCGCTTCCCGTTAGATCAGCGCGCTCAGGGTGGACTTTTTATTTTATACGATATGGCTAAAACGGTTTTCAACGCCCAGTCACTGACTTCGGGTCCTCAGATTCAGCTTCTCAAAAGTAGAGGTCTTTCATTTATTAATGAACCCAAAGCACAGCATCTACTAGACAACATCAGCTATTTCAGACTCAAGAGCTACCTTTTACCACTCGTACAAAACAAGCAAGCAGGCACATTCAAGAATGGAGCTACGTTTGAGGACGCTTACACACTCTATAAGTTCGACTCAGCCTTGAGAAAGTTGATTTGTGCAGAAATGGAGAAGATCGAAGTGTCATTGAGAACGCAAATATCACAAGAATTCTCACAAACTCATGGGTCATATTGGTTCCTGAACCAATCACTATTCTGTAATACGAACAAGCATACTAATATCTTAAGTAGCATTGATAGTGAGCTCAGGCGTTCTGATGATGATCAGATTTTAACATTCAAAAACACATATAGCAATCCATTTCCACCAAGTTGGATGACAATGGAAGTGACCTCATTTGGTACATTGTCGCTGCTGTTGAAATATGCAATTGGCGGAAGAACCAAACGTAACATAGCGAGCTATTATGGGGTTGCAGACACTATACTAGAATCATGGATACATACCTTCGTATATGTTAGGAACATCTGCGCTCATCATAGCAGACTTTGGAACAAGACACTTAGAGTAACTGGAGCATTTCCAAGAAAGACAGCAATGCCATTTATCCAGACAAAGGTTCAGAATGACAAAGTATATTACATACTATGCCTTGTCAGGTACATGCTTCAAACTATTAACCCAAATAGTTCTTTCACCGCAAGATTAAAGAAGCTACTCAACGACTACCCTACTGTCGATATCAAAGCAATGGGATTTCCCGCAAACTGGGAAAACGAATCACTTTGGCAATAGAAAGAATGCGTTTTGTGACAGAGAACTTTAAGTTTGTAGGTTCAACTTTTGGAGAGTATATTATCGCAACTCTCGGATGAAAATCATAACTTAAGATCGATAAATCGGAATTTATAGAACTCTATGGATTTTAAGACCTACGGCAATACCGGATCGCCAACCCTCCTGCTGATTCCAGGGTTGGGAGTCTCATACGAGATATTCCTGCCTCTTATCGGTATGCTGAAGGACCGGTTTCACGTCATTGCGGTTCAAGTCGATGGCTTTACGCTAAATAGTCATACGGAATTCACTTCAATAGACGATCAGGCTCGGCAGGTGGTCGAATATATCAACAAATCTCTTGGAGGACATCTTGACATCGCCTATGGGCTGTCTCTCGGAGGCAAGATTCTGTCACGGATTCTTGAAAGAAATGAGGTGGTGATAGAACATGCGATAATGGATGCAGCTCCACTGCTGCCACTTCCACGATGGCTTGTGGGACCATTGAAATATCTCCAGTGTGCGAATGTATGGTCGCGCTATCACTGGACAGGATTATGGAAATGGGTATTCCATTCACATTATTTTGATGTCT
>DATESB010000077.1:0-12916 GCA_035271065.1 Lachnospiraceae bacterium
CTGATCCGTGCGGAATTGCACAGATCTCTTCAAAGTATTTGAAAACATTCATCGGTTCTATATTTGTTAATACAGACATTTTATTTCTCCATTCCGTTCCATTCATTTTATATAGTTTATTGTGTCATAGATAACCTAAAAAATCAAGTTATGAAAGCATGTATTTGGCATAAACTGTTATATGAAAAAAAGTATAACGTCTTTATTCTTATTGCTGTTACTTAGTTTAATTATAATATTTCCGCAAAATGCTGTCTCCGGTGCTACGAAAGGACTGTTATTATGGTATCGCACTCTCTTACCAACATTACTGCCCTTTATGATACTGACCGATTTGGTGATTGCCTATGATGCAGCTGGGTTACTCACGAAATTCTTGTATCCTGTATTTGGTAGGTTGTTTCGGCTCAGTCAAAACGGCTGCTTTGCAATGATTGTAGGATTGGTATGCGGATATCCTATGGGTGCAAAAGTCAGTGCGGATTTGGTGCGCTCAGATAAAATTACAGAACAGGAAGGACAATACCTGCTCTCCTTCTGTAATCTTGCAAGCCCTGCCTATATTAACGGGTTTCTGCTGAATGCATGCTTACATGTCAAATCCTCTGCATTCAAATACATTCTCTGTATCTATATTCCTGTGTTTTTGATTGCATTTTTGTTCCGCAAAACACATACCTATCAGCAAAATAACACACCCTCTTCCACACAGAAAAATGATACGCCCGAGACATTGGAACAATGTATCATGTGTGGGTTAAAGTCAATTGCAATGCTTGGCGGTTATGTGATATTGTTTGCCATGGCACAGACGTTGCTCAATGCTGTGACCAATTCACTGCCGGATACTTTGCGACTATTCCTTGCAGGATTACTTGAAATAACAAATGGAACCGAAGCAATATCCGATTCCATGTTATCAAGTCCTATTCAAATTATCCTGTCCCTCACCCTAACGAGCTTTGGTGGCTGTTCCTGTCTGTTTCAGACAAAAAGTATGCTGAGCGGGACAAATCTGTCTATCCTAAAATATATGATTGTAAAAATCGTCTCCGCAATGATGACGGCATTACTTGCTATACTTCTATTTCTTTAACATATCAAGATTGATATCATCGCCACTTTCGGCATTGCCTGCCAAATCTGTGTTGGCTATGATACTCTCCGGAGTTGGAAGATTGCCCTCTGCAATATCCTTTTCCAAACCAATCTGTGGGTAGAGTTCTGAACGGTTTGCAGTAATGACTGAATCACACTCTTTTAACTGCTGGATCAAATCTCCGTACTTTGCTTCTGCTGTACCGATTGCATGTGAAATAATATTCTGCAGTTCCACAAGCATATCATCCATATACTGCATAGCAGCGGTTCTGACACCGTTTGCTTCAATGGTCGCATTGTCAAGAATCTGCTGAGCCTGTGCTGCTGCTTGTACAACCACTTCATTCGCCTGTTCATATGCCTGCTGCATAATCTCATGCTCATTAATCATGTGGTCAGTCTGTATCTGTGCAGTATTAATCAAAGCATCTGCCTTTTCCTTGGCATCTCGTAAAATCGCTTCCTTATTACTGATAATCTTCTGATAGCGCTTAATCTCATCCGGTGTCTTCATACGAAGTTCACGTAAGAGTTCATCTATATGTTCTTTTTCAACAATAATCTTAGTATTGGAAAGTGCTTGATACTTACAACCGTCGATATAGTCTTCAAGTTCTTCGATGATTTGTTCAATTCTGCTGCTCATTTACTCTCTCCTTTGAAACTTTTTATATAATTCGTCAGCTACAGATGGGGGTACAAACTGCGAAATGTCTCCGTTGAATGCAGCCACTTCCTTCACAGTGTGTGAATTTAAATAAGCATATTCCAAACCTGTGGTCAAAAATATCGTATCCAGATTGTCCGATAACTTATGATTGGTTTGTGCAAGCTGCAATTCATATTCAAAATCCGTAATAGCACGTAATCCTCTGATAACGACCTTTGCGCCTTTTTCCTTAGCATAGTCTACCAAAAGACCTTCAAAACTATCGATTTTGACATTCGGAATATCTTTTGTCACTTCCTTTAACATATTAACACGTTCTTCAACGGAAAACAATGGAGATTTTAGTTTGTTATTCAGAACGCTGACGGTCAATTCATCAAAAATTCTTGCAGCCCTCTTAATGATATCAATGTGTCCATAGGTAACAGGATCGAAACTTCCGGGATAGATAACTGTATTCATACGCTTACTCCTTCTTCATGAAAATGTGACTATTGGTCTTGTATTTTTTAATCTTCCAAATAGATAATCCCAAATCCGAAACATACGAAAAATCGGTTTCATTGGATGCCTCTGTTACGATAATTGCATCTTCGTTTAATAGTTCTGAAGTGGCTAGCATAGTAAGCACATCTTTTTCCAGTTCCTGATTATATGGCGGATCCATAAATATAATATCAAATTTTTCTCTTCCGTTCAATTGCCTAAGTGCTGACATGGCATCCATTGCCATAATTCTTGCATACGGCATGAATTTTGTGAATTGCAAATTATCTTCAATACACTTAACAGCAGTTCTTGCCTTTTCAACAAATACAGCATATTGGGCACCTCTGCTGACGGCTTCAATACCGATACCTCCACTGCCCGCAAATAAATCAAGGAAGTGACAATCTGCAAGATACGGCATCAACACATTGAATAATGTTTCTTTTGTTTTATCTGAGGTTGGTCGGGTGTCTTTGCCGTCGGGTGTTTTCAACGGAAGGCTCCTGGCACTGCCTGCAATCACTCTCATGTGCGAACCTTCACTCCCTTCGTATCTCGTCTGCCTAATTTCAATTTATTGAGTTCTACCTTTTTATTCTTATAATCGATTGTGTGATCTCCGCCGTTATGTGGGAAATACACTGCCTCTACACGGTCTTTTCCTGCCAGTTTCATGCCACGTACACCAACGGCGCCTTTTTTCTTTTCCGGAATTTCTTCCAATGCAAATTTCAGGAATAAACCGTCTGTTGTCTGCAATACAATATTCTTCTGCTCTACAATTGCTTCCACGGCAAGAAGTTTGTCATCGTCTTGTAAATTGGTAGCGGCAACTGTCCTCTTTGCCACATCAAATTCAGAACCGTCTACAAACTTCAACATGGATTTAGCCGTAGCAAAAACCAGTTTCTTTTCTTTCAATGCCTGCATATCATCAATATACAGCAGCTTTTCTTCCTGACTGTTGAAATTACTGATATTATCAATTGGTGTACCCTTATCACGCAGTTTGCTTGCCGGCAAATCCAATACCTTCAGCGTATATACTTGTCCTGCATCAGAGAACAGACATACTTTACCGGTGTTCATACACTGGAATACATACTTATTCTCTGCATGTACTGTTTCCTTGTTTCGTTCATAGGTTCCGATATCAATGGTCTTTGCATATCCGAAGCGGTCCATAACGAACATGACAGGCATCTCTTCTATCTTCTTCTCTTCAAATACAACTTCTTCCGCATTTTCAATGGCTGTTTTTCGCTCACTTCCGAATTCCTTCTTGAAAGATTCCAGCTCAGCGCTGATTGCCTTTGCCATAGACTTTGGATTGGTCAGTAAATCTTTATAGGTTTCGATATTCTTAAGCGTATTCTCATGGTCTTTCATCAAAGCTTCGATTTCCAGACCAATCAGTTTATAGAGACGCATCTCCAATATAGCGGTTGCCTGACGCTCTGTAAACCGCAGTTGTTCTGCCATCTTCTTTGATATTCTTGATTTGAACTGAACCCCTTCTGTACTGCCGGTTGTCAGACATTCTTTGGCAACTTTGATATCCTTGGAACCACGCAGGATTTCAATAATTAAATCAATCACATCACATGCCTTGATTAAACCTTCCTGTATTTCCTTTTTATCCAATTCTTTGGCGAGAAGTGTCTTATATTTTCTGGTTGCAATCTCATACTGGAAGTTTACATGATGGCGTATAATTTCCTTAAGTCCCATTGTTTCGGGGCGACCGTTTGCAACTGCAAGCATATTCACGCCAAACGTATCCTCAAGACGTGTTTTTTTATAAAGCATATTCTTGAGATTTTCAATATCTGCATCTTTACGTAATTCCAGTACGAAACGTATTCCGTCTTTGGAAGACTGATTGGAGATATCAACAATATCATTTGTTTTCTTTGTCTCGACAAGTGCGCAGATATCCAATAAGAATTTGCTGATATTGGCACCAATCATCGGATACGGTATTTCAGTGATAACAAGTCTGTTTTTACCCGCCTTGCCCTTTTCAACTTCTACTTTTCCGCGGATCTTGATTTTACCGGAACCGGTCTCATAGATTTGAAGCAGTTCATCCTGATTGGTTACGATACCGCCTGTCGGAAAATCAGGGCCCTTCACATATTCCATGAGTTCTGCCGTTGTAATCTCCGGATTTCTCATATAGGCTTTTACTGCATCAATCACTTCACCTACATTATGCGGTGGAATGCTTGTTGCCATACCAACTGCAATGCCTTCTGCACCGTTAATCAATAGGTTCGGCATCTTCACGGGAAGTACCAACGGTTCCTTTTCTGTTTCATCAAAATTAGGCACAAAATCAATCACATCCTTGTCCAAATCGGCAAGATATGCTTCTTGTGTTACTTTTTGCAGACGTGCTTCTGTATAACGCATTGCAGCAGCACCGTCGCCTTCAATAGAACCAAAGTTTCCGTGGCCGTCAACCAACGGAAGTCCTTTTTTGAAATCCTGCGACATGACAACCAACGATTCATAGATAGAACTGTCACCATGCGGATGATATTTACCCATGGTATCACCGACAATACGCGCACTCTTTCTATAAGGTTTATCGTATTTAATTCCGAGTTCATACATATCATACAAAACTCTTCTCTGTACCGGCTTCAATCCGTCTCTGACATCGGGAAGTGCTCTGGCAATGATGACACTCATGGCATAATCTATATATGACTTCTGCATCACTTCTGAAAATTCAGTTTTAATAATCTGTTCTTCTATCTCTGTTTTAACTGGCATTTTTCTTTGTTCCTCCCCTAAATATCAAGCTCTGCATCTTGTGCATGGCGGTAAATAAAATCTTTTCTGGGTGGTACTTCTGTGCCCATTAACATCTCGGTTGTATTGGACGCAAGTCTTGCATCTTCCACTTCCACCTGCTTAAGGATACGCGTTGCCGGATCAAGTGTTGTCTCCCACAACTGCTGAGCATCCATTTCACCAAGTCCTTTATATCGCTGTAAGGTAAAGTCCTTATGTTTCTTTCTGTATTGTGCCAGTGCCTGATCATCATACAGATATTCTTCTTCACCTTTTTTCGGCATTGCCTTATAGAGAGGTGGCATAGCAATATAAACATGTCCCTCATAAATCAGTTCCGGCATGAAACGATAGAATAAGGTCAGTAACAAGGTACAGATATGTGCACCGTCAACATCGGCATCAGCCATGATAACTATCTTATTGTACCGTAATTTGCTGATATCAAAATCATTCCCGTAACCTTCTGAAAATCCACATCCAAACGCATTAATCATTGTTTTGATTTCAGCATTGGCAAGCACCTTGTCAATACTTGCTTTTTCCACGTTCAGGATTTTACCTCTAATCGGCAGAATCGCCTGAAAATTACGATTACGTGCTGTTTTTGCAGAACCACCTGCAGAATCTCCCTCGACAATGAATATCTCGCATTTTTCAGCATCTCTGCTCTCGCAATTGGCAAGTTTACCGTTTGAATCAAATGAAAAACGAGGCTTTGTCAATAAATTGGTTTTAGCCCGTTCTTCTGTTTTTCTGATTTTGGCTGCTTTTTCCGCACAGCCTAATACAGTTTTAAGTGTTTCAACATTTCTGTCAAAATATAATACGATTTCATCACCGGTGATCTTACCGACTGCACGTGTTGCATCCTGATTATCCAGTTTTGTTTTTGTCTGTCCTTCAAAACGCGGAGCCGGATGCTTAATGGAAACAACCGCTGTCATACCGTTTCTGATATCCGCTCCGGTAAAGTTTGTGTCTTTATCCTTCAAAATATTAAGTTCACGGGCATAATTGTTCATTACATTTGTAAACATGGTCTTAAAGCCGGTCAGATGTGTACCGCCCTCTGCATTGTAAATATTATTACAAAATCCCAGTACATTCTCATGAAATTCGTTCACATACTGAAATGCTGCTTCTACTGTAATGCCGTCACATTCACCGCTGAAATAAATGACATCATGTAACACTTCTTTATTCTTATTGATATCACCCACAAAACCAATAATACCTTCCGGCTCATGAAACTCCACAAATTCCGGAACTTCAGGTCTGTTATCTGCAAAATAAATCGTTAACTGCGGGTTCAAATAAGCTGTTTCATGCAATCGGCTCTTAATGTCCTCTTCTTTAAATCTTGTCTTTTCAAAAATCGTATCATCCGGCTTAAACGTAATGAGGGTACCTGTCTCTTTCGATTTGCCGATGACAGGCAATAACCCATTTTCCAGTTCAAGATCCGGAATACCACGGCTGTATCGGTCATGATAAATCATGCCTTCACTTTTAACCTGAATATCAAGATATTCAGAAAGAGCATTCACAACGGAGGAACCAACGCCATGCAGACCACCGCTTGTCTTATAGACCGAATCATCAAACTTTCCTCCGGCATGTAATGTCGTAAATACCAAACGTTCGGCGCTGACACCCTTTTCATGCATGCCAACAGGAATGCCTCTTCCGTTATCCTCAACGGTTGCAGAGCCATCCTTATTCAGTGTTACCCATATTTTATCGCAAAATCCTGCCAAATGTTCATCAACCGAGTTATCTACAATCTCATATACCAGATGATTCAGGCCCTTTGTCGTCACACTGCCGATATACATACCGGGACGCTTTCTGACAGCTTCCAATCCTTCCAGAACCGTAATGCTGCTGGCGTCATATTTGACACTCACCTTTTTCGTCATAAAATTACACACTCCCACTCATCATATTAGAAAGGAATTAAGTGGCATAAAACCACTCATACAGTATATCACATTTTCATTTTTTTTCAAACAAAAAAGCACAAATTGTTGCGCACAAAAAAAGCCTACACACAATATCGTGTAAGCCTTGGATTTCTCTTAATCATCAAACTTCTAATTTCTTGCAGCAAGCAATTGCAAGTGAACCCGGACCGATATGACAGGCAATGCTAAGCGGTAAATGATCCACATAGATATCATAACCCGGCAAATATTCCGCCAATTCCTCTTTTAATGCCTCTGCAGCCTCTTCATTCTGTGTATGAGCAATCTGAAGCCATATCTGCTTCTCATCTGTCAATCCGCCAAAACGCTTCTCAATATCAGCCTTAATCGCTGCCATCATAATGGTTTTTGCCTGATTGATCGTTCTTGCCTTTGCAAAAGCATCCAACTTGTCTCCCTGTATCTGTAACACAGGTTTCAATTTAAGGACTGTACCGATTGCCGCTGCTGAGGGAGTAATTCTTCCGCCTTTTTTCAAATAGTACAGCGTATCCAACATAATATAAATACTGGAATCAAACTTCGTATCCAATAATATTTGTTTAATTTCTTCTGCGGATTTACCTGCATCTCTTAATTTGAGTGCATCCAGAACCGCCTGTCTCTGCGTAACAGAAATCCGCTGGTTGTCCACAACCAATACACGTCCTTCATAATCTGCCGAAAGCATCATGGCATTATGACAAGAACTGCTCAAGCCACTGGACATCGGGATATAAATCACATAATCATGTTCTTTTAAAAGGTTATCCCATAACTCCAATACATGTCCCGGTGATGGCTGAGAGGTAGCAATATCCGCTCCTTCATCCAGTTGTGCATAAAATTCTTCTTTTGATAAGTCTACGTCCTCATAAAAGGTCTTTGAATTTATCATGAAAGGCATCGGAATTACGTAAACACCAAGTTCGGTTGCCTCTTTCGACATAATTCCGCTGTTTGTATCTGTAACAATTGCTATTCTATTCAACATCTTTCCTCCGATAATAAATGAATCACTCATTTATTAAAAATCGCACTGTTACTATTCTATCATTTTTTTCAATTTGTGTAAACAATTATAATTGAATATTTTCATTGGATTTTTTACGATATTCTTCCAAGCAAGCATTCAACGCTTGATATTCAGGTTTCTTAAGAACAGTATCATCTTTTAACAGTTGCTCTGCCGCTTCACTTGCTGATTGTAAAATAGTAGCATCTGTGAAAATATCTCCTATTGCAAATGCAAGCGCGCCACTCTGTCGTATTCCGAACAAATCGCCGGGACCCCTTGTTTTCAAATCTTCTGCTGCAATGAAAAAACCGTCATTTGATTTATTTAGGATTTCCAAACGTTCCATTGTCTGCTTGCTGTTTTGACCACTCATGAAGATACAATAGGATTGTGCTGCCCCTCTTCCGATACGTCCACGTAGCTGATGCAATTGTGAAAGACCAAAGCGCTCAGCATTTTCAATCAGCATAACAGAGGCATTCGGAACATTGACACCAACCTCCACAACTGTTGTTGAAACCAGAATATGGATATCATTTCTTGCAAATGCTTCCATGGTTCTTGTCTTTTCAATTGGTTTCATTTTACCGTGCAAATACGAAATCTGCACCTGTGGCGGGAAGAATCCCTTTAACTTCTGTGTATAAGAAATAACATCCTCGGCATCCAATGCCTCGTTTTCTTCAACCATGGGACAAATCACATATGCCTGTCTGCCTGCCTGCACTTCATTTAATATGAACTGATATGCTTTCTTTCGGTAGTCTGTATTGACAACACAGTTCTTAATCGGCTGTCTGTCTGCCGGTAATTCATCAATCACGGAAACATCCAAATCTCCGTACAGAATAATGCCGAGTGTTCGCGGTATCGGTGTTGCACTCATAACAAGAATATGTGGCATCTTTGCATCTGTTTTTTGAGAAAGTAATTCTCTTTGGCGCACACCAAATCGATGCTGCTCATCCGTAATGGCAAGGGCAAGTTTATGATATGTTACCTTTTCCTGAATTAATGCATGGGTGCCGATGATAATCTTTGCTTCACCTGTTTCAATCAACTGATAGGCTTCTTTTCGGTTCTTCCCGGTCACTGAACCGGTCAAAAGAACTGCTTTTAACGGAATACCATATTCCGTCATCATTTTAGTAACCGTTTCAAAATGTTGTGTTGCAAGCACTTCTGTCGGCACCATGAACGCAGTTTGATAGCTGTTAATTCCTGCCATAACTGCCGCTAATACTGCAATAATGGTTTTACCGCTTCCGACATCTCCCTGTACCAGCCGGTTCATCGTTTTCTCTGATAAAAGGTCATTACAAATATCTTTCCATGCCTTCATTTGCGCACCGGTCAGGCGATAAGGGAGTCTCTCAATTAAGCGCGTTGTCTCGGCAACTTCAACCATTTCAAAACAATTTTCAATCAATTCCGTTTTTTCTTTCAGCATACGGAGATTTAGAATAAAGAGAAGGAACTCTTCAAACACCAGTCGCCGCCTTGCTATGACCAACTCATCCATATTCTTCGGAAAATGAATCTCCCGTATTGCTTCATTGCGACCAATCAGGTTGTATTTCTTTAAGAATTCGTCAGAAAAGAATTCTTCAAATTCGGTTTCTTTGATTACCTTTTTGATTGATTTACTGATTGTCTGATTCGATAGATGTGCCGTCAGCGAATACAAAGGCTGTAAGGCCTCAATTAATTGACAGTAGTCCTCTTCCTTATAATACTTTGGTTGCTCAATCAGATAAGCATTGCCACTGTTTTGAAGCATTCCGCGGAAAATAAAACATTGCCCTTTCTTCAAACTATTCTTCAAAAAAGGCATGTTAAACCATGTTAAATTCATTTTTGTGGTATCTGTTAGAATGGATGTTGTGACAATTTGAAGATTTCTGACACGTTTTAACACAGGGGTATTCAGAATAATGCCCCTGATTGCAACGATTTGACCGATATACTCGCTAGAGACAGAAACGGGAGCTGCAAACACTTCATAATTTCGGGGATAATACTGCAGCAAATCTGCCACTGTATAAATCCCCAATTTATGAAATAAAAGCGCGGTTTTTTCACCGATTCCTTTAATTGCTTCAATTTCTTTATGTTGTTCCATATGTTTATTCTACAGAAATAATGTAATAATAGATTGGCTGTCCGCCTGAATGAACTTCAATATCACAGTCCGGATATGCTTCCTCAACTTCTGCTGCAAAGTCACCAACGACTTCTTCATCAACATCTGCACCATAATAGATACTGATTAATTCCGAATCATCATCAACCAAATGATCAAGCATCTCACGTGCGGTATCTTCTACAACAGTACCGACAGACAGAATATCATGATCGCCGATACCCATAATATTACCCTGCTTGATTTCCTTATCATTGATTACGGTATCTCTGACCGCATAAGTTACCTGACCTGTCTTCACTTTTTTGATTTCTTCGGTCATCAATGCTTCATTTTCCTCCGGAGTCTGATCCGGAACAAAATTAATAATTGCAGTAATACCCTGTGGTGTTGTCTTTGTCGGAATAACGATTACATTCTTATCTTCCACAAGCGACTTTGCCTGATTTGCTGCCAAAATAATATTCTTATTGTTTGGAAGAATAAAGATATTATCTGCATGAACTGCATCAATTGCATTCAGCATATCTTCCGTACTTGGATTCATCGTCTGACCACCCTCAATCAGGTAATCCACACCAAGTCCCTTAAAGATTGCATTCATACCGTCACCAACAGAAACAGCAATGAAACCATATTCTTTTTTAGGTTCCTCATCTTTTTTTCGCTCAGCCGGAGCCTGCATCATTTCTTCAAGTGGTGTAATCGTTTCGGAATTTTTCTCGTCTTCTTTTGCTTTCTTGTCACTGTTTGCAGCTGCGGCATCCTGTGCGGCCTTTTCGGAAAGTTTAAATAACTTTTCCTCATGCTCTTCACGCATATTGTCAATCTTCATACTGGTCAGTGAACCATAGGTTAAAGCCTTCTGAATGGCAAGACCCGGATCATTTGTATGAACATGTACTTTCACAATATCATCATCCGCAACAACAACAATTGAATCACCAATCGACTCAAGATATGCCTTTAAGTCAATCTCATTCTTTGCATTAAATACATGAGAAACCATAATAATAAATTCAGTACAGTATCCAAACTTAATGTCCATTGCTGCCTGCGCTTCTATATTACCGGCCGTAGTTGAATATGAAGACTTAGAAGCTGCTGACTTCTCTGAATAAGTAGCATCTACATCTTTCCCCAAGAATGCATCATATGCACCCTTCAGAACTTCTATTAAGCCCTGTCCGCCTGAATCAACAACTCCTGCCTGTTTCAAAACCGGCAGCATATCAGGGGTCTTACTTAAGACTTCATCCGCGTATTTGATGATTTCATCAATCATATAGGTCAAGTCATCTGTTGTAGAAACAAGTTCTGCTGCTTTTTCGGCAGCACCTCTTGCAACCGTAAGAATCGTACCTTCCTTTGGCTTCATAACTGCCTTATAAGCAGTCTCAGATGCTTTGTTCATAGCATTGGCAAGTATCGTTGCATCTATCTCCTGGTATTCACGTATTACCTTTGTGAACCCACGCAATAACTGTGACAAAATAACGCCGGAATTACCTCTGGCACCACGAAGAGAACCTGAAGAAATGGCTTTTGCCAAAACTTCCATATTCATATCTTCAATTGCCGCTACTTCCTTGGCTGCTGACATAATAGTAAGCGTCATATTGGTTCCGGTATCACCATCAGGAACCGGAAATACATTCAACTCATTGATCCATTCCTTTTTTTCTTCCAGCCTATTTGCACCTGCCAAGAACATCTTTGTAATTGTTTTGGCATCGATTGTTTGAACTACCACGATATAATCCTCCTTAGTTTCCTTTACAAGCTGCTAATCAATTACTCTGACACCTTCTACGAAGATGTTTATTTTCTCGATGTTAAGTCCGGTAAATTCCTCTACCTTATACTTCACATTGCTAATCAGATTATCAGATACCGCAAGGATGCTGACACCATAGGACACAATCACATGGAAATCCAAAATCAGTGCGTTGTCTATGACTTCAACATTGATACCATGTGTAATGCTCTCTCTTTTCAGAAGTTTCACAATACCGTCCTTTACGCTGACAGCCGCCATACCTACTATTCCAAAGCACTCCACCGCAACAGAGCCGGCATATTGTGCAATTACTTCCGTATCAATAATAATATTGCCTGCACTTGTATTCATATGACCTTTCATATAGTTTCCTCCGTTCTATGTTGGTAATACACTTTTACTATTATAACCGCTTTACTCTAAAAATGAAATATAAAAATACATATTTTTTATTTTTTGTAATCTTTTGCTTGCATTTGAAGGTAACTTCTGATAAAATAACTTTGTTGCGGTCAAGATGTGACAATGAGTGAATTCATAACTAAGAGGAGGTGCAATAATGGCTAAATGTGATATATGTGGAAAAGGTGTTCATTTCGGTAATGCCGTAAGCCATTCTCATAGAAGATCAAATAGAATTTTTAAGTCAAATGTGAAAAGGGTTAAATGTATCGTTAACGGTACTCCGAGAAAACTTCATGTTTGCACAGATTGTTTGAAATCAAACAGAGTAGCACGTGCATAGTAATGATAAAAAAGCCTTCCGTCAGGAAGGCTTTTTTGTTGTATTTCTTTTTATGTCTGGTATACATCTCTCAGATTTGAATATTCACGGTTAATTAATTGAACGGTATCGTTATCTCCTGCCACATTGTCGGGATGAAATATCTTGATTAAGTCTTTATAACGCTTCTTCAGTGCAAGAGAATTATCAACACCCCTAAAG
>DATESB010000078.1:0-7205 GCA_035271065.1 Lachnospiraceae bacterium
TATTTGAATTTCCGCCTGAGTGATCGGCGTTCATATTTTTATACTTTACCTGTATCAGTTCTGCCATAACAGAAACTGCAATTTCTTCCGGCGTCTGCGCTCCGATGGAGAGTCCAACCGGACTGTGAACTCTACGTAACAATTCTTCCTCTATACCTTCCTCACAAAGCGTATTCATCACTTGCTTAACACGTGTCTTGCTGCCCATCATACCAATATAAGCATTTTTTTTATGAATCATTTGTCTCAGACAAGCCATGTCATAACGATGTCCGCGCGTTACAATCACAAAATAGGTATCACTGTCTCCCTCTATTTGAAGAAGTCCATTTTCAAAGGAATCACATACTACTTCATCTGCCCCTGCTGCCCTTGCATGGTCAGCAAAGATAGGTCTGTCTTCCAATACAGTTACATGAAACCCCAGCATCTTTCCCATCTGAATGATTGGTATCGAAACATGACCGCCTCCGCAAATGACGAGCCGATATTCCCTGCATGTGATGTTTTTAAGAAATTCTCTGCTGATACTCATATATAAGTTCCTATTCTATGAAATCATACGATTTTCATGCTCTATTTGCCAAAACCACAATTCGGAAATGTACATACTTCGCAGGACAGACACAAACCGCCCTCACCCAGTATGGAAAGATCCTTATCACAAAGTCGTTCATCTGCCATTAACCGTGGCAATACCAAATCAAATATCGTTCTCTTTGCATACATGACACACCCCGGCAAACCAAGCACCGGATTTCCATTTTCGTCATATGCAAGCATGAACATCGCGCCCGGCAGTACCGGTGCACCATAAGTCACCACTGCTTTGCATGCATTCTTAATTGCAAGCGGTGTTCTGTCATCCGGATCGACACTCATGCCACCCAGACACACCACCATATCTGCACCGTCATCAATCAACTGTCTGATTGCTTCCGTAATCTTCTCATGATTGTCATCACATAATACTTGTCCAATCACTTCTGCATCAAATTCTGAAAGTTTCTCATAGATTACCGGTGTAAATGTGTCCTTGATACGTCCGTGATATACTTCACTGCCTGTTGTAACAATACCTACTTTCTTGGATTTAAAGGGTAATATCTGTACAATCGGAGTATCCTCTTCTGTATTGTCTGTATCCTCCGCAATCTTCCGTATTACCTCACGTGCATGTGCGAGTTTTGCCTCTTCAATCACAAGCGGTATTACACGCATGCCTGCAAGTTTATCGCCGGCGCGCACTGCTGTATTACCATGTCTGGTTGCAATCATCAACTCACCAACCGCATTCAATGCATTGAGTTTTTGCTTGTTGATTTTCAGGAGGCCATTGCAATCCGCAATTAATTCCAGTTTTCCCTCTTTAATCTCTGTCTGCCTCATATGATGCTTCTGCAAGTATGCTTCTGTAGCAATGGTACTGCTGTCATCGGCAGATAAACAATCTCCCAAACAGATATCCCGTAACAGCAATACTGCCTCATCCTCATGCAACATTCCCTCCTGCTTTTCCCATACATACAGATGTTCCTTCCCAACAGACAACAACACCGGAATATCTTCCTCCCGTACAATATGACCCTTGCGAAAAACAGCATCCTTTGTAACACCCTTTATAATCTGTGTAATATCGTGACATATTACATGTCCGACTGCATCTTCTGTCCTGATTAGTTTCATAATCCGCCCTTCCCTCTTGCAATATAGCATCCTGCATTTTCGCGGATAACCTCACCTTTCTCAGCCACAAACATCCCCCGCAGAAATACTTTTTCGGCCATTCCTCTGACTTTAATACCTTCATATGGTGAATAATCCATATTGTATAGTTGTGATTCCGCAGAAAGTGTTCTTCTGTAATTCGGATTCCAAATTACCAAATCAGCATCAGAGCCCACTTCAATACAGCCTTTTCGCGGATACATTCCATAAAGTTTTGCAGGATTTTCAGAAAGCAGTGCACACATCTGCTCCAATGTTATCTTCTCCTCCAGTACCCCATAGGTATAGATTAAATGCGGTCTATGCGATACACCCGGCATACCATTCGGTATCCTTGTAAAGTCAGTTTGCCCTAATCGCTTCTGCTCCATTGAGAAACTGCAATGATCAGTTGCAATCGTATCAATCTGTCCATCCGTCAATGCCTTCCAGAGACATGTTTTGTCTGCCTGTTTTCTTAACGGTGGTGAGCATACATACTTTGCACTTTCAAAGCCTTCAAGTTCATAGCGACTATCATCTAAAATTAAGTATTGCGGGCAAGTCTCAACATATACCTGCTGCCCCTTTTCACGCGCTCTCAAAATCTCTTCATAACCTTCTGTTGAACTCAAGTGAACGATAACCACCGGCACATCTACCAGTTTTGCAATTGTAAGAAGTCTGTGAATTGCCTCTGCCTCTACGCACGCAGGTCTGGAAAGCGGGTGAGCACTTGGCGTATAATTACCGTCCCGCTTCTGTCTTGCAATCAATTCATTGATTAAGTCACCATTTTCGCAATGTACGCCTACAATACCGCCAAATGTCTTCATTCTGGTTAAGACTTCAAATATAACCGCATCGCTCACTCTGATGTCATAAGTCATATATAATTTGAAAGAAGTTACTCCATTTACAAACATGTCTTTAATTTCTTCAAAGGTGGTCTCATTCCAATCAGAAATCGCCATATGGAACGCATAATCACAGGAACTGACTCCGTCGGCCTTTAAATGCCAGTTATCAAGTGCCTGCCGTAACGTTTCTTTCTTATTCTGTGTTGCAAAGTCAATGATACAGGTAGTACCGCCTGCAATTGCTGCCTTGGTTCCACTTGCAAAATCATCCGCTGTCACTGTTCCGGAAACTTCCAAATCAAAGTGTGTATGCGCATCAATGAAACCCGGGAAAATCAGTCTGTCCTTCGCATCTACCCGAGTTGCATCCGGTGCCTGCAGTTTTTCTCCGATTTGTTCGATTTTTCCGTTTTCAATTAGAATATCCGCTGTTCGTCTCGATTTACCGGAAATAATGGTTCCGCCGGTAATTAAATATCTAGTTGCCATCTTCGTCATCTTCTTTCCGTTTTGTCTCGCTTAACTGTCTTTTATCTACCTTACAACAGGTAGCCATAGTCCTTATAAATCGTCTCAATCAGTGTAACAATCTGCGAATCAATTCCTTCTGCCTCATCAAACACCTCTGCGCTGTATAAATGTTCTTTGATACGCAGTTTATAGGTTCCTTTCTTCACATCCGTAAATACAAATCCTTGGTTCTTACTGTTTAGAAACTCATCCTCTGTATGGAACAGCGTCAATTTATCCAGATACGGTGCACTATCATACGGACAGAAACTCTTGCAGTTACCGCATTCATTGCACATTTGGTCTATATGAATAATCTGTGACTTCTCTTTTCCCGGCACACGTACAGAGATATTCGCTCTGTTCGGGCACACCTCAACACAATTTTCACAAACTGCGAAACAAGACAGGCAGCGTTCATACTCAGCCTTTGCCCTTTGCTCTGTTGTGGTAGTTTTGATGTCACCATCCTTGGAATCGCAAATAACACCGTGTTTCTCGTAGATATCCCGTAAATCCCTATCTTCATTGACGTCTCGCGCCAAACGTTCACCGAGTATTGCCTCTACTGCCTTTGTAGCATCTGCAATTGCTTCCACTACTGTTGCAGGCCCTCTTCGTCCATCACCGATGATATAAACTCCGGGAATGCTGCACTGTAACGTGTCTGCATCGACAACGGGTGCTTTTTTCTCTGTCAGCATGATATTATTATCTCGATAGAAATCATCATCTACTTTCTCACCAACTGCTGCAATCACAATGTCCGCAGGTATTTCTACTGTTTCATCTGTTTCTACCGGAGTACGTCTTCCGGAAGCATCCGGCTCGCCAAGTACCATGCGATTGCAGATTAAGACATTTTCCTCGAAACTAACCGGAGCCAAAAGCTCCATGAATTCTACCCCTTCTTCAATTGCAAGCAGTAATTCTTCCTCATCAGCCGGCATATATCGCTTGGTTCTTCGATAAATCAGCGTCACTTTCTCCACACCATCTACGCGAATTGCCGCACGTGCCGCATCCATTGCAGTATTACCGCCGCCAACCACAACAACCTGCTCTCCGATATCCATAATACCGTCTGTATTCTTAAAATCCTCAAGGAATGTAATCGCATTGATAGCAGAACCGGCCTTCATTGGCAGAATTCCTTCCTTTTCAGCTCCGATAGCTACAATAATATTATGAAATCCCCTGTCCTTTACTTCTTGGATACTTCCGATATGTGAATTGACCTCAATGTGGACACCCAATCGTTCCAAAAACGCCACATCCTTCATGACATCTTCGGTAGAAATTCGAAATTCCGGAATCACATGACGTACCACACCACCCAGTACTTCTTTCTTCTCAAATATCGTGACATCTGTGCCTGCACGCGCCAGAAAATATGCTGCCGCAATCCCTGCCGGTCCCGCCCCGATAATTGCCACTTTCCCTTTATCTTTTGTTCCCGTCATATGCCCCTGTAGCACAGTATCATACCCACCACGTGCAGCACGCAGTTTCATCTTGCGAATATGTACAGACTCTTCATAGAAATTGCGGGTACATCTGTTCATACATCTGTGAGCACAAATCGTTCCCGTAATATAAGGAAGCGGATTTTTCTCCATAATGACATAGAGTGCCTTGGCATATTCACCTCTTGATACCAGTTCCATATATGCGGTGATATCCTGATGTATCGGGCAACCTTCCCTGCACGGAGCCGTAAAACAATCAATTAACGGAACTTTTTTATCTGACTTTCTTGACGGAAGTGGCTTGGGAGATTTTTTATGATTTTTATCTCTTCTTGCAGCCTTTGCCAATGTCGCAATTGCATCCGCATTAGGTTCCAAATTTGACGGATAACCTTCTCTTCCGACCATAAACAAATCTCCTATCTGCGTCAGTCTCTGATAGCCACCCGGTTTCAGCAACGTTGTTGCCATTGTAATCGGCCAAATACCTGCTTCAAATATCTTTTGAATGTTATGATAATCCGCGCCGCCTGAATAAGAAATGCGCAGTTTTCCGTCAAATTCCGCTGCCAGTTTTGCAGCCAACGCAATCGAAAGTGGATATAAAGAACGTCCCGACATATACATCTCTTCACCCGGCAGTTCACCTGCCTTAATGTCCACCGGAAATGTATTCGTCAGTTTCACCCCAAATTGCAGGTTCTCTTTTTCAGCAAGTGCCATCAATCTCTTAAGCATCGGCACTGCATCCTGATATTGCAAATCATCCTTAAAATGAAATTCTGAGAATTCTACATATTCATAGCCCATATCATCCAAAACCCGGCGTGCAAACTCATATCCCAGTAACGTCGGATTACATTTGATAAAAGTATGTAAGTGCTTTTCTTCTATTAAATATGTCGCAATACGCTCAATCTCCTGTGGAGGACATCCATGCAGCGTCGAAAGCGTGATGGAATTGCAGACATGCGGTGAAATTGATTCCACATCTTCTGCCGTAATATCCTTAAAAAGTTCCAGATGTCCAAGTGCAAATTCTTTACACTCTTTGAATATTTTTGTTGAAGATGCATCTTTCAAGCCTTCAATAAAATCATCTATTTTTTTTGTCTGAATCCCTTCCAAGTCATATCCCACACTCATATTGAAGATAAATCCATCCATTTGGCCGATGCCATACTCTTTTGCTATCAATTTAATGGCAAACCACGCCTTTACATATTCCTCAAATGCCTGCGAAACCGTCAATTCCGTAGACCATTCTACATTGTAACCCTCGTCATCAGCCAGAATACAGGGTTTACTCACCGGCAAGTCCTCGCCGTCTATCTTCTGCACCGTTTTAAGTTCAAAAAATCTTGCACCTGCATAATAAGCTGCTACAATATTCTGTGCCAACTGTGTATGCGGTCCCGCTGCCGGTCCGAAGGGTGTCTCCATTTTCTCTGAGAATAGCGGAAGCGTCTGATTTTGCTTTGCAATAAACGGTGTACGTACTCCGAATACGCTTCCTTTTTTCTTCTCATTTAGTATCATGTTCATCAATTTCCAAAATGGAATTGGTATCATTTTGTCTCCCATATGTCTGCCCTCCTTGTACCTGCTGTTGCGTTGCTACTATTTATTAATACTCTTCCACAGTTTTGCTGCTTCTTCTCTTACTTTAGCCATTGCTGCTTCTTCATCTATTTTGAGAAGTTTTCTGTCCTGCATCAGTACTTCTCCATTTGCCACAGTCGTTACCACACTTCGTCCACTCATGCCAAATAGAATATGGCTGTTACAATTATCTGCATTCATCGGTGTCAAAGGAATATAATCTGTTACAATGACATCTGCTGCTGCGCCCTCCTTCAGGATACCCAATGGTTTCTTAAAATACCGATTTGCTATCTTTGCATTATGTTCAAACAACATCACCGGCACCTCTGCCCATGCAGCATTGGTATCGCACAAATGATGCTTATGAAGAATATTCGCCACCTTGTAGGACTCCGTCATATCATGTGTATAACCATCGGTTCCCAAGCCGGTTAAAATACCTTTATGGAAAATAGCCATCGTTGGCGGACATCCGCAGGCATTTCCCATGTTTGACTCCGGATTGTGAACAACCATTGTATCAGTTTCTTTCAGCACATCCATCTCATGTGAATTTACATAGATACAATGCGCTGTAATTGTCTTATCACCCAAGATACCGTGATCCATCAGGCGGTCAATGATACGCTTGTTGTATTTATGAAGTGAATCGTATAAATCCTCAATACCCTCGGCCACATGAATGTGATACCCCACTCCGTTAGGCTTATTCGCTGCACAATATTCCAATGTCTGATCTGAAAGGGTAAATGAAGCATGCAGACCCATCATTCCCGCAATCATATCGGTATCATCCGCTAAAGCATGTTTAATAAATGCTTCATTTTCGGCTACCGCTTCACGCATCTTATCTTCTCCGTCACGATCAGATACCTCATAGCACAGACAACTGCGTACACCTGTTTCTTTCGCAGCCTCTTCTATTTGAAAGAGACTGCCTGAAATTGCTCCGTAACTTGCATGATGGTCAAACACCGTTGTCACACCATTCTTGATACAGTCAATATAAGTTGCAAGGGCACTCTGCTTCGTCTGTTCCAATGTCAGATGCCTG
>DATESB010000079.1:0-9665 GCA_035271065.1 Lachnospiraceae bacterium
GTGGGAACGTTATTGGAAGTTGGAAAGGAAGTCTATGAACCGCAGTATGTGAAGGATATTCTGGCAGGCATGGACAGAGAACTTGCAGGACCGACGGTACCGGCTCATGGTTTGACAATGATAAGCTATGAATTGACGGAATCATACGGAAAACACTGAAAAAATGCCGAAAAAGTGAATTTTCCTTATTGACACACGCGGGAGTGTGTAATATAATACTTTAGTGCGACAGTCAGTAGGATTGCGCCCAAACGTAGATAAACGTTTAACCAAAGCCCCGGTGAGACGTTTAGATAGATGAGGAAGCGTTACGGACATTGCGCCGAATCAGCAAGCAGTGCCGAGTGGCACGAGACATGAAACTAACAATAAGTTTTACGGAGGTATCATAATGAAAACATTTATGGTGAATGAATCTACAATTGAAAGAAAATGGTTTGTTGTAGATGCTACAGGATATACATTGGGACGTTTGGCATCAGAGATTGCCAAGATTCTTCGTGGAAAGAATAAGCCCATTTTTACACCGCATGCAGACACAGGTGATTATGTAATCGTAGTGAATGCAGACAAAATTACTGTAACAGGTAAGAAGCTGGATCAGAAAATCTACTACAATCATTCAGATTATGTAGGCGGAATGAAGGAGACAACACTGAGAGAAAAAATGGATAAGAAACCTGAGCAGGTTATCGAACTTGCAGTCAAGGGAATGCTTCCGAAAGGTCCTTTAGGAAGAAGAATGTATGAGAAACTTTTCGTATACGCAGGTCCGGAGCATCCACACGCAGCTCAGAAGCCTGAAGTATTGACATTTTAATCGAGGAACTGAAAGGAGGAAATAACATTGGCTAAAGCAAAAGCGAAAGCAGCACAGGAAAAGTTCTACGGAACAGGTAGAAGAAAAAAATCAGTAGCAAGAGTTTACTTAGTACCCGGAAAAGGTAACGTTACAATAAATAAAAGAGGAATTGACGAGTATTTAGGACTTGAAACATTAAAGGTTATCGTACGTCAGCCCCTTGTTGCTACAGAATCAGTAGACAAGTTTGATGTAATTGTCAACGTACACGGTGGTGGATACACAGGCCAGGCAGGTGCAATCAGACACGGAATCGCAAGAGCATTGCTCAAAGTAGATTCAGAATTCAGACCGACACTCAAGAAAGCAGGATATCTGACAAGAGATCCAAGAATGAAAGAGCGTAAGAAATACGGTCTCAAAGCCGCACGTAGGGCACCCCAATTTTCAAAACGATAAGGATTGCTGCGAATTGCAGAATATGGAAAGAACTCCCGAGTTTACTCGAGGAGTTCTTTTAATATTCCGCAATTCACCAGAATCCAAGAAATGACCGAGATGCAGCAAAGCGAAATCGAGGTTATTCCATGGATTCGCAGCAAGCCGCATGCCCTTCATCCCTTGCTTTCAGTTTACAATGCAGTATGTTATAATAACTTGTAACTGTTGGGTGTAAAATATCAGATTGAGGGATAAATGTGGATAAAGAATTAGATTTTTTGATTTACAACACACCAGAAGAAGATGCTGTAATTAATGCACTAGTAAAAGATGAAACTATATGGCTCACACAAAAAGTGATGGCAGAGTTGTTTGATTGTTCGACTGATAACATCTCATTGCATTTGAAAAACATTTTTCTGACGGTGAACTTGATAAAAATACAGTTACCGAGAAATTCTCGGCAACTGCTCCGGATGGCAGGGTTCTAAAGTCGGATGTGACCATTGTCAAAAACTATCTTGATGAAAAGCAGATTCGTCAACTGGAACGTACTGTAACGGGATATTTTGATTATATCGAAGATTTAATTGAGCGGGAGAATACATTTACTATGACGGAATTTGCTTCCAGCATTAACGAATTTCTTACATTCAGAAAATATGATGTGTTAGAGGGAAAAGGCAAAATGTCAAAGAAAACAGCAGATAAAAAAGCAGTCGCAGAATACGATGAGTTTAATAAGACACAAAAAATTACTTCTGACTTTGATATAGAAGTAAAGAAACTGCTTCAGAGAGACGGCGACAAGGAATGATTTATGGAGGTAACTCGTGAAAAAAATATACAACACATACCAATTAAACAAACTTTACTTCTACATATTACTTTTTCTATACACCGAAGTAATAACAGCTTTTTGTACCGGATTTTTCATCAGTACGCTCTCCGTCCCTTCACCAGGCAGTCCTGAGCATGCTACAGACTTATCCCCACTGGGACAAGCCATATCCCTAAGCATCTACGCCCTCGGAATCATCCTTATCTTAACTCCAGTGATATACTTAACAGTCAAATCAATCAAAAACAAAATTAGAATTATGCAAATACTCACATTATGGGTCTGCGCCATTACTGCCTGCATTTTAGGGCTTTTCCTAGTCCTAAATGTTGGGAGTTTAGCAGGCAACTTAGCAGAATCATTGGTCACATTTTTGAATGATAAATTTGAAATATTTATCACGACATACGACCCACTTATGTAAATTGCAAGAAATTATGATTCGATTCCAAACATCCACGTATAGTGCAAACTTTTTGGAATGCATTCCAAAAACTATAGACATCAGAATGAAATTGGAGTACAATACATATAATAGGATGAAAGGAGGCGATTTACACGGATAAAAACATTGAACGTTACGAGTATTTACAATGGTTGCAAAACTGGAAAGAACAGCAAATTATAAAAGTGGTTTCCGGAGTGCGACGTTGTGGAAAGTCCACGCTGTTTGAACTATATAGAGATTGGCTGCTTGAAAACGGTATATCAAAAGAGCAGATTATCAGTATTAATTTTGAAGATATTGTATTTGAACCCCTGTGCGATTATCACACGTTGTATCAATACATTACAGGAAGACTTGTTTCAGACAAAATGAACTATATTTTTTTTGACGAAATCCAGAATGTATCACAGTTTGAAAAAGTAGTAGACAGTTTATTTCTCAAGGAGAACTGCGATGTGTATATGACTGGTTCGAATGCATATTTTATGTCCGGAGAACTTGCCACATTTTTGTCAGGTCGATATGTTGAATTGAAAATGCTTCCCCTCTCATTCAAAGAATTTTGCAGTGGGCTTGGTTCTGAGGCAAATATGTCAAATGCACAGAAATTTAATCTATATCTAAAAAACAGTTCGTTTCCGTATTTGATGAAATATAAACGCACAGACAATGAAATTCGAGATTATCTTTCCGATATCTACAATACTGTTTTATTAAAGGATATTGTTGCGAGACTCAAGGTTTCCGATGTCACAACACTTGAGAATGTGGCGAAATTTTTATTGCATAATATAGGGAATCTCGTTTCAACATCAAAAATTACAAACACATTAAAATCTGCAGGAAAAGGTGCTGACCAAAAAACCATAGATAAATATATGAGAGGATTGATAGATAGTTTAATCATCTACGAAGCTCCACGCTATAATATAAAAGGTAAAATGTTTCTCAAAACCAACAGCAAATATTATACAGTAGATATTGCTCTTAGAAATATGCTGGTCAAATCAGCAGAAAGTGATATTGGTCACATCCTTGAAAATATAGTATATTTAGAACTTATGCGCAGAGGCTATAAAGTTTATGTGGGACATCTGGATAGTGGAGAAATTGATTTCATTGCAATGAGTGGCAAGGATATTTCATATTTTCAAGTATCAGCAACAACGCTTGAGGAGTCAGTTTTACAACGTGAACTTGCTCCACTTAAAAGGATAGAAGATAATTATCCGAAATACCTACTGACCCTTGATGAACTCTTTGATAATATTGATTATAACGGAATAAAGAAATGCAATGTGCTTGAATGGTTGCTTTCATAAATAGGCAAGTAAAGAATGAAACAGAACGCCGTCACATTGCAACGTGGCGGCGTTCTGTTGCTGGTAAACATTCTGCAAAGAGCCACTCAAACCAGCATGCATCTTCGAATGACACCACATCCAATTTTGTCCCCCGCAGCCCCGGAAGGCTGTGTTGTGAAATCATCCTCATCACTATGAATGACAATAGACCTGTTAATAATATTTTCAGCTTTTAACCGATTTGTATAAACAAACAGGAATGCATAGCCGTCATTGCCGAGAAGGGGAGGTAAATCTCCGGCATGATTGGGATGAGGTTTTTTGGTTGGGTTATAATGGTCCCCGGTTTTATCAAAGGGTGGCGTACAGTTTCCGATTTCGTGAATATGCAAGCCATAGAAGTTACTGTGATTTGAAGATTGCTGATCAGGTAATCCGGTTACTTCGACCTCGACCCATACACCTTTTGAGGGGTCCTCATAGAAATTAGCACTTCCCGACAATTTGGGATACTCACTGTTGCCGACGATCTTTGCACATGCAAATAGTTTCATAATATTGCTCCATGTAAAATTCATAGTTTTCTATGAAGCTTTCAAAGAAAACTATGAATCAGGTGACTTTAATATAGATTATGTTTCATGGGCAAATGAAGTGCATGCGATGATCTATTTCTCTGCATTTTCGCCAAGGATTTGTTCCACAATCTCTGCTGCATCCGCTATCATCGTTGGGCAGATGGTGTGAAACAAGTCCTTTTCCTTTATAATGGCAACATCTTCCGGGACGGACAAATCGTACCCGAGCAGTTCTTTGCAGACAATTGTGCCATGTTTTTCACTGAAACGTTTATTGAATTCGACAGCAAGGGCATAAGCCTTTGCTTTTTCTTTGTGTGTCATAATACACCTCCCTTTTTCATTGGTAATTGATTTGTTATATGAATAAAAATTGTATTGCATTAAACAGGTAACCGATGATGATAATACCGATCACGACAGCGCCTACGAAAATACCGAGTAGTTTTGGCTTAACGGCTTTTCGCAGCATAATCATGGACGGAAGAGACAGAGCGGTAACTCCCATCATAAAGGAAAGGATAGTACCTAGTCCAGCGCCCTTGGCCAAAAGAGCTTCCGCAATCGGAATGGTTCCGAAGATATCTGCATACATCGGAACACTGAGCAGAGTTGCAACCAATACTGAAAACGGATTGTGACTGCCAAGAACTTTCTCAACGAATTCAGCCGGAATCATATTATGAATGAGTGCGCCGATGCCAACACCGATCAATATGTAAGGAGCCACTTTCTTAACGGTGGCAACAACTCGTTCTTTTGCATACTGCAAGCGTTCTTTCGTACCGGGAGTACTGCCTTCGCTGCAAATACAGGACTCATTGTCGGAAAAATCTTCGATATATTTCTCCATATTGAGTTTTTCAATTAAGGTGCCGACTACAATTGCAAGGAAAAGTCCGACAATTACGTATGCAAATGCAATCTTCCACCCAAAGATGCCGGTTAATAAAACAAGTGAGCCTAAATCAACAAGCGGTGAAGAAATCAGAAAACTGAAGGTAACGCCAAGTGGCAGACCTGCACCGGTAAATCCAATGAATATGGGAATGGACGAGCAGGAGCAAAATGGTGTTACGGTTCCGAGCAGTGCAGCAATTGTGTTTGCACCAATACCGTGAAATCTGCCAAGAATTCTTTTGGCACGAGCAGGCGGAAAGAAACTTTGTATGTAGGAAATCAAAAAAATCAATACAGAAAGTAATATAAAGATTTTAATGGTGTCATAAATGAAAAAAGCGATTGCTCCGCCATACCATGTTGCAGTATCCAGTCCAAGGGATGTCAACACACCTGTAATAAGTTCATTTAGCCATTTCATCCCCAGTATTTGATTTTGCAGAAATAAACCAATTGTTTGTAATATTTTCATCATGCAGCCTCCTAGATTGTATAGCGGTCAATTAAATTCCTAAGTTGTTTGTTTCCTTCAAGATTCAAAGAATAATGAACCCACTTTCCTTGTTTGCGCCCATTAACCAGCCCGCTGTCACACAATATTTTCATGTGATAAGATAATGTAGGTTGTTGAATCGCAAGTTCTTCAAGCAGAATACAGCCACATTTTTCTCCGTTCATTAATAACTCAAGAATTGCAAGCCGGCTTTCATCGGCAAGTGCTTTCATTAATTTCACGTCATTAGAATATTTGCTTGTCATAGTTTACACCTCGCTCATATCGATAAGTATCAATGTGTTCACGATACCACATATATTGATGACTGTCAATATGTTTTTATTTTTTAACTATGAAATCGAGGAAATGTTTGGTATAATATCGGCAGATGTTTAAATATGCAAAAAAGGATGTGGAGGTAATCAGATGACAATAAAGAAGATACGGGGACTTATCGTATTTACGATTCTGATTTTTGTTGGAGTTTGGAAGTTTAATATTGTGCTGGCAGCGCTGGGATTTGCATGGGGAATATTGTTCCCGTTTGTTTTGGGAGGCGCAATTGCATTTATTATAAATGTTCCGATGACGTTTATTGAGAAGAAATTATTTGGAAGTGTGGCAGGACACGAGAAGAGCAGCATGCAGCAAACTGAGAAAGTCGGAGAAATCGAAAAAGTCGAGCAATCAAAGACCACTGTGTCTGACAAAGAAGCGAAACGTGCACTGAAAAGGCAGCACATGAAAGAAAAGATTGCCAGACCGGTCAGCATGATTATTACAATTGTATTGGTAGTCAGTGTGATTTTTTTGGTTATATTCTTCTTGGTACCGCAGCTTGGCGCAACTTTTTCTGTGTTAGCCGGAAATATTGAAGCATTTATTCCTAAATTGCAGGACTGGGTTGTGGATTTTACGAATAATAATAAGGAAGTCACAAAGTATATTACTCAGTTGGAATTTAATCCGGATAAATTAGTGGACTGGATGCTTTCGTTTGTGGGAACAGGAGCAGGCAATGTAATGAACACTACATTTGCGGCTGCAAAAAGTATTGTCAGTGGTGTTGCGACTTTTTTCATTGCATTTTCATTTGCATGCTATGTGTTGGCACAAAAAGAACGACTGCATGTACAGGTCAGAAAAGTCTTATTTGCGTTTCTGCCACGTGGAAAGGCGGAGGCTGTAGTGGGAGTATGTTCTTTGACCTATAAGACATTTTCCGGATTTTTAACGGGACAATGTGTGGAAGCTGTTATTTTGGGAAGTATGTTTGTGGTTGTGTTATCAATTTTTAGAATGCCATATGCGTTGCTCATTGGAGTATTGATTGCATTTTCTGCACTGATTCCGGTATTTGGAGCATTTATCGGTTGTGGATTGGGCGCATTTCTGATTTTTATGGTAGATCCAAAACAGGCACTTATCTTTGTTATTCTATTCCTTGTGTTACAGCAAATTGAAGGAAACTTTATCTATCCACATGTGGTTGGCAATTCAGTAGGACTGCCGTCTATCTGGGTATTGGCAGCGGTCAGCATTGGCGGTCAGCTCATGGGTATTGTGGGTATGTTGATTTTTATCCCAATTATTTCAGTTTCCTACACTTTATTCAGAGAGATTGTTTATGTGAAATTGAAGAAACATAGGATTAAGGATGTTACCAAAATAGCCGTTGAGGAGTTTACACCGGAGGAAATGGAGTAGGAAAATTAAGTTACAGAGAGCCGGAGAGCGCGTAGGTATTCTCAACGGTCATCTGTGCAAGATTTTTGCCTTCATTTGCAAGGTTAGCAATGAACCTGCCATAGAGCATTAGTGTTTGCTCGGAGTAAGTCAGTAACTCACCGCGCAGATATGTTTCATAGGAAGTGTTGTAGGGAGAGTCTTCACTTGCATGAATACTTCGCATTTTGTCAACGACATCGGGTTGCTCTGATGCAAGGTCTTCCATCCAGGCAACTTGAATTTTTACGATTTCATCAATGATTTTTCTCTGTTCGGCAGATATCTTTGGAAGATATGATTCTATTTCGCTGAAATCCTCAGGAGATGTAGTTTCCATCATCCAACCGTATTTTTCCGCAATGAGATTGTGCCCATTGGCACTTGCCTGTTCAAAGTCTGTGATGAAACTCTTTAACATTTCGTCAGTCCATGTCATGTATTGACTCTTGCGCATCAATTGAAAGGTTGGCCAATCATCCTGACATGCGGCTCTGCCACCGACATTACGTGTTTTATCGAAAGCTTCCCATTCCAATGAAATCAGATGTGTCATCAATTCTTCATGTGTTTCCTTGCGGAATTCTTTGATATCTTCCTCCAACACATCAAAAGCCTGCCCTTTTGCCCAAGGACTACCCACATCACATCTGCCATGATGGTAGACTTTTTCGATATTGCCTTCCTCTACGTCGTCACTTACTTTCAATTTCATACGTGCAGTCTCTGATTGTGCAAATGTATCAAGCATATTAACGATTTTTTCAATGTCATCCATAGTGCTGAAGCCTCCCTGTCTAATTCCAATATAGCAGGGTTTTTCAATTTGTCAATTTGTAATACAGAATATTTGTGATTGTAATAATTGGAATACAACGTTATAGTGAATATAGATAATTTTTCTAAAGAGTAGGTGGAAAATGAAGACATTATATGTTACCGATTTGGACGGCACATTATTAAACCAACATGATTCTATTAGCGAATTCAGCATTCAAACAATCAACCGATTGGTAGAAAGCGGAATGCATTTTACTTATGCAACTGCAAGGTCGCTAGTATCTGCAAGTGTTGTAACAAAGGGATTATCGACGGATATCCCGGTGATTGCATATAATGGTGTCCTAACTATACATCCGTCTTCAGGTGAGGTACTCTCTTTTGAAACGATGTCAAAGAAGGAAGCGAAAAAAGCAGAATGCTCTATCAGAGAGCAGAATATAAATCCATTGGTTTATGCATATATTGATGGAGTTGAGCAGGTATCGTGGTTAACGGGTCACGAAAATGAAGGGATGTTGCGTTATTTGAGTTTGCGCAAAGGCGATAAGCGTCTGAGACCGGTTCGGACAACTGAGGAATTGTATGCAGGTGATATTTTCTATTATACCTGTATCGGGGAAGAGGCAGAGTTGCGTCCTATTTTTCAGGAGTTTTCTGCGGATGCTCACTATCGGTGCACGATACAACAGGAACTGTACCGCCCCGAATATTGGTGCGAAATTATGCCGGAAAAGGCAACGAAGGCGCATGCAATCGAGAAAATGAAACAGATGCTAGAGTGTGATAAAGTGGTTTCTTTCGGTGATGCAATTAATGATATACCGATGTTTCAGATTTCGGATGAATGTTACGCGGTTGAAAATGCAGTACCTGAGTTAAAAGAGATTGCAACAGGGGTAATTGAGAGCAATGAAAATGACGGCGTAGCTAGGTGGCTACTGGCACATTGTGAGGTGAAGTAGGAAAAAGCACCTCGTTGAGATGCTTTTCCGGTTGAGCTATTTTGTGGAATTATTTGATTGTTTAAGTAGTTTTCGAAGATCGTTGATTTCTTTGTCCTTCTCGGCAAGAGCAGCATCCTTCTCAGCAATAATGGCATCATCAATTATTCTTTGCGTTCGTTTGCCACTGGCGAAAGTGGAGCGTTGGTCAAGTTCATATCGTTCACGTGCTTCGCATTGTAAGCGTATTTTCTCATCGGCAGTTAGTTCTCGCATGGTGACAGCAGCTTCATGTACAAAATGGTTTTGTTCAGCTAACATTCGAATTTCCTCCCCGTCGGATAAAACTGCTATGCAGTTTTGCCGACAGTCACAAATTGTCCGAAGGAAATTTGTGACCCTTGCC
>DATESB010000080.1:0-9364 GCA_035271065.1 Lachnospiraceae bacterium
GGAAGTAATACGGACGGCGCTGAGTTCGCTCAGATAACTGTTGTCAAAGCAGGCAACGGCAATATCTTCCGGCACACGCAGGTTGGCATATTGCAATTCCTTGATGAGCCAATACGCGATTTCATCATTATAGCAAATAACCGCAGTACAGGATTTCAGCTGTTTACGGATAAATTCCAGTAAAAAGCCGGTATCCTGTTTTTTTTCTAAATCTTTCAATTCTTCGGTACTAAACCAAGCGATATGTTTATCCGGAATCGGCAAACCGCTGTCACGTATGGCAGACACTAAACCGTTGTAGCGTTCCGGTCCTTGCATATCATCACTTTTAAAAAGACCGGCAATCTTAGTATGGTTTTGTTCTATCAGATGTTTTCCGAGCAAATAGCCCCCATAGTAGTTATCATCTGTAATATGAATGCAGTCAGACAAAGCGGCATAGTAATTGTGCAGGAATACAATAGAGGTACCTGCATGACGCAGTCGCTCATATAAATCCAGATTGGGATTGGGCAGAGCGCTCTTACATCCTTCTACAATTAAACCGCGTACGGGATTGCGAATAAGTTCTTTTAGGAGTTCTCGTTCTGTGGAAACATTGTTTTCTGTTTGATAGATAACGGAAGAATAACCTCGCTGATTGAGTGTGGTTTGTATATCGTTTATGACAGAAGGATAAATATATTCATTTTCACATGGAAGCATAATGGCAATTCGGTTCAACTTAGAGTCACCGGCAAGACCTGTGGCATAGGAACCGCTGCCTTTACGCGTTTCAATCAGCCCTTCTTCAATGAGGAGAGCAAGTGCGCGGCGGACAGTTTCACGGCTGACACCATATTGCTTGGATAGTTGTGCTTCTGAGGGAAGCTTATGGATGCCTGATTTTGTGTTAGAGGCAATCAGGTCTCTCAGTAGGTTGGCAAGTCGAATATATTTTTCTGTCATTGCAGGCACCTCACTTTGGTTGGTTGTGTCAATTATATCATGATTTTAGTAGTTTTCTTAAAGGAAATTTGCATTTTCTTATTTTACGAACGGACGCCAGGCGAAGCAGGTAGATACTATGTCTTCCTCATGGATGAATAACCGTTTCATTCCTAAGTAAAGCGTTGGGGTTTGTTGGCATCGGACGGGTCGGTTCGAACGTCCATCCATGGCCGTCTCACCTAAATCTGCCTTCCTTGGCAGATTTTCCCTAGTTCCCCCGCTTTACTAAGGACTGCAACGAACATTCATAAATCGGAAGCCATAGTATCTACCTGCTTCGCCTGGCTGACTTTTGCAGAATATACTGCTTAATAAATGGCAACGTGATGGTATATTCTGTAATTACTCGTAAAAAGAGAGAAATCTTGAAAAATAAAGTAATAATTGAGTTTCTTGAATGCCAAGTAAGCCTACATTACCTGTAAAAAACGAAAAGTGCCAGAAAATCAAGTAATTTCCCAACTTAAAAGTAAACGTATTCAATACTTTAAGTTGTCACGAAACACAGCAAGATGGAGCAGGTGAAGGCTATGGCACCTGATTTATGAATGTTCGTTGCAGTCCTTAGTAAAGCGAATACATTAGGGGAAATCTGCCATGGAAGGCAGATTTAGAAGAGACGGCCATGGATGGACGTTCGAACCGACCCGTCCGATATCAACAAACACCAACGCTTTACTTAGGAATGTAGCGGTTATTCATCCATGAGGGCGCCATAGCCTTCACCTGCTCCATCTTGCGTCCCTTCGTCAACAATTTTAGTAGTTTTCTTAAGAATTTCCTTTTGGAAAGAGGTAAAAAAATCAAACCTTGAAATTTACGGAGTGAAAAATACACCTTTTTCGTCACCCACACGACGTTTTGCACAAAAAATTCATTTGCTTTTTCCATATCAAAATCGTAAAAAATCAAACTTTCCACATCAAAAATCTGAAAAAATCCAACCAAATACCCCAAAACGAACCCCAAATCAAAAAACCTGTATGCTCATATACAAATTGCACAGAAACTTGTCTTGTTAACCCTGCTAAACTTAGTCAAACTGTCCAAAAATCGATTGAATTCTCCATTTTACTATGCTAAGTTGAGGATGTGGAAGCCATAGTGGCTCCAAACAAACATTTCATATTCCAAAGGGAGGATATTAAAATGAAGAAAAAACTTTTAAGCGTACTTTTAAGTACAGCAATGGTTGCAGCATTATTAGTTGGTTGTAGCTCAGCGCCTGCAGAAGAAGCAGCAGCACCTGCAGTAGAAGAAGCAGCACCGGCTGAAGAAGAAGCACCTGCAGAAGAACCGGCAGCAGAGGAAGAAGCACCTGCAGCAGAAGCAACCGGCGAACTGATTAAAGTTGGTATCATCAACAATGACCCTAACGAGTCAGGATATCGTACAGCAAATGATAAAGATTTAAAAGCAACATTCTGTGAAGAAAACGGATACGAAGCATCATTCGCATACAGCCTTAAGAATGACGAGCAGATTACAGCAGCTCAGAAGTTCATCCAGGACGGCGTTGATTACCTTCTTCTTTCAGCAGCAGATACAGCAGGCTGGGATTCAGTTTTGAAGGATGCACAGGACGCAGGCATCAGAGTTATCTTATTTGACCGTACAATCGACGCAGATCCTAGTCTTTATGAAGCATCTATCGTTTCAGATATGGCTAAAGAAGGCGAGACAGCAGTTAATTGGTTAAAAGAGCAGGGACTCAGCGAATACAACATCATTCATCTTCAGGGTGTTATGGGTTCAGCAGCACAGAAGGGCCGTTCAGGCGCACTTGATGCAACAGTTACTTCAGACGGATGGACACTTGTTACGCAGCAGACAGCAGAATGGAATGCAGAGAAAGCACAGCAGATCGTTCAGTCAGTTATCGATTCAGGCGACAGCTTCAACGTAATCTATGCAGAGAATGATGATATGGCTAAGGGCGCTGTTGCAGCACTTGACAAAGCAAACATCTCTCACGGCGTTGGCAAAGACGTTATCATAATGGGCTTTGACTGCAATAAGTGGGCATTGGAAGAATTACTTGCACAGAACTGGAATTATGATGGACAGTGCAACCCGTTCCAGTCTTCATACATCGACGAAATCATCAAAACTCTTGAGAGTGGCGGAACAATTTCAGAGAAGACAGTTATCATGGATGAGAAGGGATTTGACGCTTCTACAATCACACAGGAAGATGTTGATACTTACGGAATCTAATGAGAATATCAATTTGTAGAAATTGATGAGATAAGCAGTAAAAACGTGGCGCAACGTAAATGAATAGTGTACGATTGCGCCGCGATTTTTATGAATAAGACATAGAAGGAGGTGGGTCTGCTCATGGGAAATGAAGTTGTATTATCAATGAGAAATATTCACAAAAGCTTTCCCGGAGTACTTGCTTTACAGGGCGTGGACTTCACGCTGCGCGAGGGAGAAATCCACGCGTTAATGGGTGAAAACGGTGCAGGAAAATCAACCTTGATTAAAGTTCTGACCAGCGTTTACCAAAAAGAAGAGGGCAAGATCTATCTGGGGGGATCAGAGAAAGAAGTGGTGATACGTTCACCGCAGGATGCACAAAAGAATGGAATCAGTACCGTATATCAGGAGATTACACTCTGTCCAAATCTTTCAGTTGCAGAGAACCTGTACATAGGACGAACCGCGAATGTGCTTCAGAATTGGAAAAAGATAAATGCAGATGCAGACAGTATTCTGCAATCGTTAGACATACCGGCAACAGCAACACAACAGTTGGCAAGCTGCTCTATTGCTGTTCAACAAATGGTTGCCATTGCACGTGCCGTAGACATGGACTGTAAAGTATTGATTTTGGATGAGCCCACATCTTCTCTGGACGAGCAAGAAGTAAATAAGTTGTTCAAACTGATGCGCGATTTGAAGAAAAGAGGCGTTGGTATCATATTCGTAACACATTTTCTGGATCAGGTATATGAAGTGTGTGACAGGATTACAGTTTTGCGAGACGGTAAACTGGTAGGCGAATACGAAATCAAAGATCTTCCGCGTGTACAGCTTGTATCAAAAATGCTTGGTAAGGAATTGGATGTGCTTTCAGATATTCAGGGAGAGCATACCATGTATGATAAAGAAGACAAATCCGTACCCGTGATAGAAACAGAAGGACTTTCAAGCGTATCCGGCATTAAGCCTTTCAATTTCAACATCAGAAAAGGCGAAGTGAACGGCTTTACAGGATTGCTTGGTTCCGGTAGAAGTGAATGTGTCCGTGCTATGTTTGGTGCAGACAGACTGGTTAGCGGAACAATCAAGAAAGACGGTAAAGTTGTTAAAATTACGAAGCCGATTGATGCGATGAGAAACGGTATCGGATATCTTCCGGAAGACCGTAAGCAAGACGGTATCGTCGGAGACCTTTCGGTAAGAGAGAATATTATACTTGCATTGCAGGTATTAAAGGGCTTCTTAAGACCTTTCTCGAAAGCGGAAGCAAACAAATTTGCAGACGAATATATCAAACTTCTGGGCATTAAAACAGCATCAGCAGATACACCGATTAAATCTCTTTCCGGTGGTAACCAGCAAAAGGTTATCCTTGCACGCTGGCTGTTGACACATCCCGAATATCTGATTTTGGACGAACCCACTCGTGGTATTGATATCGGAACCAAAATTGATATTCAGAAATTAGTACTGAAACTTGCTTCTGAGGGCATGAGTATTACCTTCATTTCTTCGGAAACAGATGAAATGCTACGTACCTGTTCACGGTTGATTGTTATGAGAGACCGCAAAGTGGTAGGCGAGCTTTCAGGCAACGAATTGACTCAGAATATGATTATGAGTACCATTGCCGGAGGTGACAATCATGCAGAAAACTAAAACAAACTTTATGTCAGGTCTTTTGAAAAAGCAAATATTTATTCCAATTGCAGCTTTATTACTGTTGGCTTTGTTTAATCTGATTGCCGATCCGTCATTTTATAAAATTACATTTGGATATAACAGTGTAGGCTCACCCGTATTATCCGGTTATCTGATGACAATCTTGGATTATGGTTCAGAACTTGCAATTCTTGCAATCGGAATGACACTTGTAACAGCAGCTACAGGCGGACAGGACATCAGTGTCGGCGCTGCCATCGCAATCAGCGGAAGCGTTATTCTGAGAGTACTTTGCGGTACCAATTCCAGACCGGAGACATTGCAGGCACCAATTATCGTGGCATTTTTGATCAGTTGCGTCGTAGCAATGCTGTTTGGAGCATTTAACGGAACACTGGTAGCAATTTTCAAAATCCAGCCTATGGTAGCGACTTTGATTCTATTTACGGCAGGACGTTCCATTGCAGCATGGATTAACAACAATGAACTTCCGATTATCAGTGAACCTTCATTTGGCTACTTTGGTGGATTTATTCCGGGTATTCCGATACCGACACCGTTCTTCATTGCATTGGCATGCATGATTGTAGCAGCATTGCTATTGAAATTCACAAACCTCGGATTGTATACACAGGCTGTTGGTATCAATGAAAATTCATCCAGACTAAATGGTTTAAATCCGACTTTTATGAAGTTTTTAACCTTTGTATTACTTGGTCTGTGCGTTGCAGTTGCAGCATTGATTAAGGTAAGCCGCTTATCTTCCATTAATTATTCGGTTATTGCAAAGGATATAGAGATGGATGCAATCCTTGCGGTTGCACTTGGCGGAAATTCACTAAGCGGTGGTAAGTTCAATATGACAGCATCTATCTTAGGTGCTTATGTAATACAGTTCCTGACCACAACACTTTATAAATTTAATGTGCAGTCAGATGCACTTTCTGCATACAAAGCAGTTGTTGTTATCCTGTTGGTTGTATTCAGTGCACCGGTTGTAAGAGAGTGGTTTGCTGGAAAATGGAGCAAAATCAAACAAAGTTTTCATACAAAGGAGGTTGCTTGATATGGGTAAAATGAAGAAATCAAAGAATATGACCGATACCAATCTGCTCCTCATTATTACAATTGTCGTTTTCTTCGGCATGTATCTTGGTGCGATTTTGTTTCAGGGAAAAGGCTTTTTGAAGCCACAGACGTTCTTTAATATTTTGAATTCAAATGCAGCCCTGATTATCTTGTCCTGTGGATTGAGTTTAGTCATGATTACAGGCGGTATTGATATTTCAATTGGTGGTGTTACGGCACTGGTTAGTATGTGCTGCGCGGTCTATTTGGATTTCCATAACGGAAATGTGTTTGTGGCCGCTTTGATAGCACTTGCAATCGGACTTGCATTTGGATTGGTTCAGGGATATCTGATTGCATATTTGGATATTCAGCCGTTCATTGTCACGTTGGCGGGTATGTTCTTTGCCCGTGGTATGACGACAATTGTTAATACAAACCCGTTCAATGTTGCCAATCCGGCATTTGTTGCATTGAAAGATACCAGAATTGTTGTACCCGGTATGGGCTCGATTAATAAGTTAGGAAAGTACGTAAATGCATATGTCGAAATCGGTGTTATTGTTGCCTTGTTGGTTGTACTTGTACTTTTCATTGTACTGAAATGGACCAAACTCGGACGTGCATTTTACGCAGTCGGCGGAAATCGCCAAAGCGCATTGATGCTTGGTATTAATGTTAAGAGAACCAAATTTCTGTCACAGTTATTGTGTGGAGTTTTGGCAGGCATCGGTGGATTTGTGTATTTCATGCATGTTGGTTCCGGTTCTGCATCCCACGCAAGTGGTGCGGAAATGAACGCCATTGCATCCTCCATTATCGGTGGAACGATGTTAACAGGTGGTGTCGGCAATATTGTCGGTACATTCTTCGGAGTACTTTCTCTGAGCACCATTCAGAATATTGTTTCATCAGCCGGACTGGATCAGGCATGGTGGACCGGAATTACAATCGCAGCAATGCTCTGCTTGTTCCTAGTGGTTCAAAGTATTGTTGTAGCTCGTAAGAAGAGCGCATTAAAGAAGCAATAAGTCAATATTTGAGATATACTTTTTTTCAACTTTCTCCCCGCGGCGGATTTGCAGGTACCATATGCAGATTCGCCGCCTTTCCTTTTATCCCCCCTATATTATAGTTAAAATCAAAATAATTTAGTAATTTCTTAAAAAACTATTGCAAAAAAAATCTCTTTCCGTTATAATTTAGCATATACTAAAATAATTCACATTATAATAAACATCTATACTAAAATTAGGGGTAGGGATATGGAACAGGAGAAAAAATTACGGTATAATGAACCTTGGATACTACAGCGAGCAGATCCGTACATATATCATCACACAGACGGAACCTATTACTTCACTGCTTCCGTACCGGAATATGATCAGATTATTCTGCGTCATGCAGATACTTTGGCAGGGTTAAAAGACGCGGAGGAAACTACGATTTGGAAGCGCCATGAAAGCGGTATCATGAGCAAGCATATCTGGGCGCCTGAAATTCACTATATCAAAGGACACTGGTATGTGTATTTTGCAGCAGGTGCTGTTGAGGATGAATGGGCAATCAGACCTTATGTATTGGAATGTAAGGATGAGGACCCAATCACGGGAACGTGGGAAGAAAAAGGGAAAATCAAGCGTAACAGAGAAGACGGATTTTCATTTAAGGGCTTTTCCTTAGATGCTACCATATTTGAAAATAATAATGAGTATTATTATGTATGGGCTGAAAAAGTAGGCGTGGGGGCACAGATATCCAATTTATATATTGCACAAATGGAAACTCCGTGCACCCTGAAGTCCGTACAGGTATTACTCTCGACACCGGATTATGATTGGGAAAGAGTTGGTTTTTGGGTAAATGAAGGACCGGCAGTGATTAAGCGAAACGGCAAGATATTTCTGACCTATTCGGCAAGCTCTACAGGAATAGACTACTGCATGGGAATGCTGTCGGCAGATGAGAACGCAGATTTACTTGACCCATTGTCATGGAAAAAGGAGCGGTATCCGGTGCTGTCTTCAGATGAAAGTCTTGGCATTTACGGGCCCGGACATAATTCATTTACGACAGATGAAGTGGGAAATGACATTGTTGTATATCATGCAAGAACAGAAAAAGAAATAGAAGGAGATCCGCTTTATAATCCAAACAGGCATACTATGCTGATGAAACTAAAATGGAGTGAGGACGGAACACCGGTATTTTCTTATCACGGATAGGGAACAGGATAACCACGATTGAAAATGGGAAGGTAGGAGAAAAAATTATGGCAAAACTGGTCATTAACACAACCAACAAAATGAGCCAAATTAACGAAGAAATCTACGGACATTTCGCAGAACATCTCGGAAGATGTATCTATGAGGGGTTGTATGTAGGAGAGGATTCAGACATTCCGAACACGAACGGAATGAGAAATGATGTTGTGGCTGCGCTGAAAGAAATGAAGATTCCGGTTTTGCGTTGGCCGGGTGGTTGTTTTGCGGACGAGTATCATTGGAAAGACGGTATCGGACCAAAGGAAAAAAGAAAGAAAATGATTAATACCCACTGGGGCGGTGTGGTTGAGGATAACAGTTTCGGAACGCATGAATTTATGGAATTGTGTCGCCAGTTGGGTTGTAAGACTTATATCAACGGAAATGTCGGAAGCGGTTCTGTACAGGAAATGTCAGAGTGGATTGAATATATGACCATGGACGGCGTGTCACCAATGGCTGATTTGCGTAAGGAGAACGGCCATGAGGCGCCATGGAAGGTAGATTACTTTGGTGTTGGCAACGAAAACTGGGGCTGCGGCGGCAATATGACACCGGAGTATTACGGAAATCTCTACAGAAGATATCAGACTTATGTCAGAGAATATAAGGCTGATGAGAAGATATACAAGATTTGCTGTGGTGCCAATGTAGACGATTATCATTGGACAGAAGGTGTATTGAAAACAATCTATGACCATACACCGGAACATTTGCATGGACTTACCGACGGACTGTCTCTGCATTATTATGTACATCCGGGCGGCTGGGAAAATAAAGGAAGTGCAACAGAGTTTGACGAAAAGGTGTGGTATGAGACTATGAACAGAGCGTTTTATATGGAAACGCTTGTGAATAGACATGCTGATATCATGAATCAGTATGATCCTGACAAGAAACTGGGTATGATTGTTGACGAATGGGGCTGCTGGTTTGATGTAGAGCCGGGTACCAATCCGGGATTTTTGTATCAGCAGAGCACGATGAGAGATGCAGTAGTTGCCGGACTGACATTAAATATCTTCAACAAGCACAGTGACAGAGTTAAAATGGCCAATATCGCACAGTTAATAAATGTACTGCAGTCAGTTATTCTCACAGAGGGTGAGAAAATGATACTGACACCGACTTATCATATCTTCAATATGTACAAATATCATCAGAATGCAACA
>DATESB010000081.1:0-15947 GCA_035271065.1 Lachnospiraceae bacterium
GTGGAAATCCCAAAACCAGATGGTGGAGTACGAAAGCTTGGTATTCCAACAGTCAAAGACCGCATCTTCCAACAAGCCATTACACAACAACTCATGCCTACTTATGAGTTGATATTTTTGGATAACAGCTATGGCTATCGTCCGGGAAGGAGTGCGAAAGAAGCCATTACAAAGGTGAAAGAGTATGCAGAACAAGGATACGCCTACGCAGTTGCATTGGATTTGTCAAAATACTTTGACACTCTGAACCACGAGAAACTACTAAATCTTTTGCGTAAGAATGTGAAGGATGAAAGAGTAATCCAATGGATAAAGAGATACCTGAAAAGTGGTGTCATGGAAAACGGTGTAGTCATGGAAACAGAAGAAGCTTCACCACAGGGTGGAAATATTTCACCACTATTGGCGAATATCTATCTGAACGAATTTGACCAGGAGTATGAGAAACGCGGAGTTGCCTTTGTACGTTATGCAGATGATATCGTATTGCTAGCAAAGAGCGAAAGAGCCGCAAAGAGACTTCTGGAGACAAGCACGAAATATCTGGAAGGAACACTGAAACTAAAAGTGAACCAGAAGAAAAGTCGTGTGGTAAGCGTATTTGCAATCCGAAATTTTAAGTTCCTTGGCTTCACATTGAGAAAGAACGGAAAGGGCATTCATGTCCGGGTTCATGCGAAGCCATGGAAAAAGATGAAGTCAAAACTGAAAGAACTTAGTTCCAGAAGGTCTTGTCAGAGCATACGCCCTTCCTTAGAGAAGATAAAAGTGTTCATGCGTGGATGGCTGAACTATTATGGGATTGCGGATATGAAGAAAAGGATAGATGACCTTAACTCATGGCTATATCACAGAATTCGCATGTGTATATGGAAACAATGGAAGTTACCCAAAACCAAAAAAAGAAACTTAATGAAACTTGGAATTCCCGAATACTTCGCACATCAGGCGGCAAACAGTCGTAAGAAATACTGGTATGTGTCGGGAATGGGAGCGGTAAACAGAGCACTAACAAAAGAAAGACTGATAAACAGTGGCTTCTACGATTTAGCCATAGCCTATCAGTCTGTGCATGTCAACTATTGAAAGCGCCGTGTACCGAACGGTATGCACGGTGCTGTGAGAGGACGGGAGTTAATCACTCCCTCCTACTCGATTTATAAGAATCGATTTGTAGATCGTATGATGGCTTATATTTCTAAATAGGTATACAACAATTATCAAATCGGCAAAAATATGAAAAAATGCCGATTTGATAATTGTTGCACATTGAATCAAAATAGAGTATACTAATATTATCAAATCGGCAAAAACCAAGAAATGTGCCGATTTAATAACGAGGTGATTGTAGTGGATATTAAAAATTTTACAAGTAGATTGCCATATGATACGGTATTTGATAAACAACAATTTCGTGAAATAGTGCGCAGCATATTTCCGGATTATAAGGAATATTCTATTAGCTGGTTATTAAATAAACTGAAAGAGGAAAAAGTCTTAGTCTCGGTAGGAAAGGGAAAGTATATCAGACAAGAAGCACAAGGTAAAGAAAAAAGAGTGTACAAGTATATGCATTCAGATGAATACCTTGATGTAGAAAAAAGTATCATACAAGAATTTCCGCTGGTAACTTTTCAAATGTGGGAATTTATACAGTTTAATGAGTTTGTTAACCATCAGTTCTCGAAAAATATTATGATTGTGGAAGTAGAAAATATGCTGGAAAATGCAGTATTCGAATATTTACGAGATCAATATATGCATGTTCTATTTTGTCCTGATATTGATGAATTTTATCGGTATCGCAGTGAAGAAACCACAATTGTAATATTGAAACTTGTTTCAGAAGCTCCCAAACCAATAGAGAATCATTCCAGTCCCTTAGAAAAGCTGTTGGTAGACTTATTTACTAATAAATTTGCAGGTAAGCTCATACAAAGAAGTGAATACAGAGCAATTCTGGAAGATTCGTTTGAAAAATACTTAATTGATGAGACTAAACTTTTCCGATATGCAAGAAGACGCAATGTAGATATGCAGATAAGAGAATTTATAAAAGAAAACACGAAGATTTTGCCAATGTCTGTCAGGTAAAAGCGATAGGAGGAAAAATGCTTTCAAGAGAAAACTATACTATGGAAAATATCATGGAACTAAAGAAAAAGTATAAAAAAGATCCGGGATTACTGGAGAGGGTAATGTATGCCTTTGGACTTCTGGAAGCTTTGAGTATGGTAGAAATGCCGTTTATTTTCAAAGGTGGAACGTGCCTTATGCTTCTTACAGAACACCCTCGAAGATTATCAACTGATATTGATATTATAGTGGAACCAGGAACAGACATAGATTATTATATTGCAGAAGCATCGAAACTTTTTCCTTTCAAAAGGGTAGAAGAGCAGATCCGCATTGGAAAAAACAAGATAGAGAAAAGACATTTCAAATTTATATATGATTCTCCAATGAAAGGAGCAGAATTTTATATATTGCTGGATGCTGTTTTCACAGAGAATATATATGAGGCAGTCGTTCAGAAAGAAATAAAAAACGAATTGCTAATTGTAGAAAATGAACCCATTGTCGTGACCGTTCCAAGTGCAGACTGTATTCTTGGAGATAAATTAACGGCGTTTGCTCCTCATACAACTGGGATTCCATTTGGAATAGACAAGGAACTGGAAATTATGAAGCAGATGTATGATGTAGTAACACTTTCTGATGTATTGCGGAATCAGAAAGAAATGGAGATTACATATAAAAGGACGGCACTTGAAGAAATAGCATATCGTGGAATCGATGCGACACCAGAAGATGTACTGCGTGATACCATTAGAAGTGCAGCTTGTATTATCGGGAAGGGAGCTTCTGATGCAGAAGAATATCCTTTATATTTATCGGGAGCAAAATCACTGGATAATCATGTTCTTGGTGGAAGATACAGCGGAGAGATTGCTGCATTGCAGGCATGTAAGGCAATGTATTTGGCAGCCTGTGTATTAACGGGAAGTAGATTTAAGAAAATAGAGCATCCGGAAGAATACATTGATGCTAACATTGGAAAGACTAAGTATAAAAAACTTTCATATATTAAAAAGTATAAGTTGGAATCTTATGGATATTTAGTAGAAGCAGTACAGTTGCTGGAGGGATAGATAGGGAAGTGATTGCATGAGATATTATATAGCAGACTTATGGTCATGTGCATGATACACAGAATTAGAGATTGCTGGAGCAGTTTCAGGAGATTACCAGAAACACTGTGACGAGAAATGCGCAGGGTGAGGAGCAGCATATATGGGCAAATGATGGTCAAAAAAACATCGACATCCGACTCCATACACGCTATAATATATTTAATCTAATAAGAAGATAAATCAAGGCTTTTCTTAACTAACAGTAACTCAGCTTGACTGGGAATAACTGAGCTGGGGCGTGCTCCTAAGGGCTGGTTGTAGGTTCGATTCCTACTGGGAGCATATTATTTTTTTGGAGGAAATTATGGGTAATCAGAACAAAATCGTTGCAATTGTCGGAATGTGTGGATCGGGAAAGTCTGTTGTTACGGCTACATTTGTAGAACAGGGCTGGAACATGGAGTATTTCGGAAAAATCACCATGGATACCTTGGCAGAACGTCATATGGAAGTGACACCCGAAAATGAAAAAATGGTACGGGAAGGATTGCGCAAGGAATTGGGACCGGATGCATATGCAAAGAAATTGCTTCCCATTATTTCAAAAGATTTGGAAACGGGTAATACGGTTTTGGACGGTCTATATTCCTGGTCGGAATACAAATATTTGAAGGAACATCTGGAGACGGATTTTATCGTATTGGCAGTTATTACAAATCGTGAGGACAGATATCATAGACTTACTTCACGTGAAATTCGACCTTTGACAACAGAACAAGCAAATGCAAGAGATATTGCTGAGATAGAGAACCTTGAAAAGGGCGGACCTATTGCAATGGCAGACTACTTTATCATGAATGACGGAAGCGAAGCGGACTTAAAACAGGCAACACTAGACTTTATTGCAAAAAGAGGATGACTTCATGAACTATATCGTATTTGATTTGGAATGGAATCAATCCTCAGACCGAAGGGACAGAGATGTTGGAATTCCCTTTGAAATCGTGGAAATCGGTGCCGTTAAACTAAATGATAAAAAAGAGATTATTGGCGAATTTAATCAATTAGTGAAACCACAGATATTTCAGACCATACATTATATGACTACAAAGATTATTCACATCGATAAAGAGGAACTTGCGACCGGCAAACCATTTCCGGAAGTTGCAAAGGAGTTTTTGGATTGGTGTGGCAAAAACTATATGTTTTGCACTTGGGGTACTCTTGATTTGACAGAATTTCAGAGAAATCTCTGTTATTACGGAATGGATGAAATTACGAAAGGTCCATTGCCCTATTATGATATACAAAAGTTCTTTTCTATTGCATTTGAAGATAGAAAGATACGTCGCTCACTGGAATTTGCAGTTGATTATTTGAATATAGAAAAAGACATTCCGTTTCATCGGGCATTTAGTGATGCTTACTATACCGGAAAAGTGTTTGCGAAGATTTTCAGCAAGGAAGTAGAAAAATATGTGTCTTATGATGTCTTTATGACGCCACGTACCAAAAGAGATGAGGTGCATAAAACATTTCCGACCTATTCCAAGTATATTTCCAGGGAATTCAAAGATAAAACGACTGCCATGGCAGATAAAAGTGTAAATGGGACAAGATGTTACTTGTGCGGTCGAAGAACCAAGAAAAAGACAAAGTGGTTTTCGGTAAACGGCAAGCATTATTACAGTCTTTCCTATTGCAAACGGCATGGGTATCTAAAGGGAAAAGTAAGAATGAAAAAAGCAGATGACGGAGATATCTATGTCATCAAGACTCTTAAGTTGATTACACCTGAAGAGGCAGATACCATTACTGAAAAGCAGGAGAAACTGCGCAAGCAGCGCGCGGAAAAGCGTAAAGGTAAAAAAGAAACTTCTTAGAATTTAACATTTTCATATCTGGAACGATAACGATATTTTCTTCTTTTTGATCTGCGACGACGTCTTTTTGAGAAATAGACATTGTTGATGATTGCACGGATAACGAAAAGAATTAAAATAATTCCGATAATGACAAATACAATGATGATGACGGTCTTTATATTGATAAAGACCGTTTTTGTTTCTTTTTCCACCGGAACAGGTTCAATTGTTGAGGTGGCTGTGATAATCTTGGCAAATTCAAAATCAGTTGTTCCGTCGTTAATATAATCAATGGTGGTTTCACCGACATAAGCGCCACCAAAGTAGTAGGATAGAGTGGCAACAGAATTAGCATTTTCTGTTGTATAGGTAATTTCAGCAGTTGCATCAGAAAAAACGGCGGTCTTCGGAATAATAATATCACCGGTGGAATGTATGGTTAGAAGAGGCTTAGAGCTGCCAAGGATATCTACATTGGTATGAAAGAAATTCGCATTATCCATAGAATAACCTGTTTCATTGGCAGCAATATTAAGTTTTTGGAAAGAATCAAAACCATAATCTAAGAGAGCAACGGTATCCAAAAACTGATTGGGACTTTCTTCCTTCATGATGACACAAATTAAACGCAGACCATCCTTTTCTGCGCAAGTGACAAGTGTTTGACGAGCTTCGTCTGTATAACCGGTTTTTCCTCCGATGATATAAGGATATTCATATTGCAGGCCAGGCATTAACAAATGATGATTGGTAAGAGGTCTTTCTTCTTCCTGAATATTGGTTGGTGGAATTTTGTAATAAGTTGTACCGGAAATCTTTGAGATAATTTCATTTTTATAACATTCTCTTGCAATCAGAGCAAGGTCATAAGCAGTGGTATAATGGTTTTCATCAGGAAGTCCGTTGGCATTGATAAAATGGGTATCGACACAACCGAGTGCTGCAGCGCGCTCGTTCATCATGGCAACAAAAGAATCCAAATCGCCTGCAACGTGTTCTGCAACCGCATAAGATACCTCATTTGCGGAACCCAAAAGTATTCCATAGAGACACTGCTCCATGGTTAGTTCTTCTCCCACATCAATTCCGATATGGCTGGAATTTCGTTCAATTCCAAATACCGCATTTCTGGAAAAGGTGACAACTTCATCCATGGTACTGTTTTCCGAAGCAAGTAATGCTGTCAAAAGTTTTGTGGTACTGGCCGGATAAAGTTTTTCATGAACATTTTTCTCATATAGAATAATACCGGTGTCGGCATCCATTACAATTGCGGAATTAGCACCAATCAACGGCCCCTGCGGCCAGCCTTCAATTTTGTTACTTTCGACAGGCATGGACTTACGAAGCTCAGCCTGCTCAGCTTGTGTCTGTGAGGATTGAGTCAGTACCGCATAGGTGGGAGTTGCATATAGAAAGCTTAATAAAAAAGCCGATAATAAACATATTAATTTGCGGATATTTCGCTTAGACATTACATTCTCCTTTAAACTGATACAATATTTATCATACACTATTTTATGCAAAAAACGAAGATGCAATTTATGAACTTTTTGTGGATTGAACAGTGGAAGAATGTGGTGTAGAATATAGTTTGTGCAACACAGAATAAAGTATTCTATAAAGAGAGGTTCAACAGTAGATGAGACTGCGTAATATAACCGGTTCCAGAGAGGTCATTGCCGAAAACGAATTTGTGATACACAATGAACTTGAAATGAGTGGAAAATGGAAAGAAGTTTTCCAAAATGACCACGAAATCCATATTGAGATTGGTATGGGAAAGGGACAATTTCTGATAACGTTGGCAAAAGAGAATCCTAATATCAATTATGTCGGAATAGAGAAGTATTCTTCGGTTTTATTAAGGGCCATTCAGAAGTTAGAAGAAGAACCACTTCCGAACATAAAGTTTATCCGTATGGATGCGGAATATATTGATCAAGTGTTTGCGCCGGGAGAAGTTTCTCGGATTTATCTGAATTTTTCTGATCCTTGGCCAAAAGAGCGACATGCAAAAAGAAGACTACCGTCGAAAGAATTCTTGACAAGATATGATAAAATATTAGTAGAAGACGGAGTTGTTGAGTTTAAGACAGATAACAGGATATTGTTTGATTTTGCAATGGAAGAGTTTCCGCTTGCAGGCTGGACGGCTTTGAAGGTTACTTATGATTTGCATCATGATGAAGAAATGATGCAGGGAAATATCATGACAGAATATGAAGAAAAATTTTCAGCAAACGGAAATCCGATTCACAAATACATTATTTGCAGAAAATAAAAGCAGAATATCTTTCCTGTTTATCATAAAATGCATTTTTTTGGGAAAGATAAGGACAAGAGTTTTATGAAAGCAACCGGAACAGAAAAGGAGGAACGACTATGGCACAGAAATTTCAAGAGGATAACTTTAATGTAGAGGTATTAAATGCAACAGAGCCGGTATTGGTAGACTTTTTTGCGGATTGGTGCGGACCGTGCAAGATGATGGCACCGATTGTTGATGACCTTGCAAAGGAATATGAGGGAATTGTAAAGATTGGCAAGTTGAATATTGATGATAATATGACGATTGCACAAAAATACCGCGTGATGAATATTCCGACTTTTATGGTCTTTGTAGACGGTGAAGCGAAAGAAACCTTGGTGGGCGCAGTCAGCAAAGAAAAACTAATCGAAACCATTGATAAATATAAGATTGGTTAATCACTTTTTTTACGTAAAATAGGTTTTCCCACGATAAAAGGGAAAAATCGATTAATCAGGAAAATCATTAGAACGACAAAGAGCATGATTGTTAAGAGAATAATTGCGTAGCAGATATATCCGCGCGCATGTGTCAGATATTGATTGGCAATCATGGAAAGATGCAGTGCCAGATACAGTACGGAACTGTTGTTATGAACAGCCATTACAATCAGAGAATTGGCACCAAGGAAAGTAAATAATTTAAGCGGGCGGCAATTCTTGCAAAGAAGAATGACACCAAGCGAAGTAGTAATTGCACATATATAATAGAAGAAATATTTTTTCAAAACCAGAGAGCGGAAGTCAACACCACCGTTTTGACCAACAAGCAACGCACCGATGATGAGTAAGATAAGAGCAAGACCGATTTCCTTTACAGATGGTTTTTCGTGTTCCCTGAATAATTTGAAAATGCCATAGCCAATGCTGATAAAGGACATGGAAAGGATAGCTCTTAGGATTACAATTGCAAATTCATGTAATCGTTCCAAAACAGGAGTGGAATAGGATAGTTGCTGTAGACCGAAGTTTAATAGTAAAGCAAGAATAGATAGCAATAGTATCAGCAAAGTGGAATATTTAATATTCCACTTTTTGATTGTAATGGAGCGCGAAAGGAATACATTTTTTCTAATAGAAAGAAACAGAATTTCTCCGAAGAAGAGCGCCGGAAGAAACCAAAGCACAGACATACCATATGTACTTACAACATACCAAAAATTCAAAAACAGACTCTCAATCTGTATCGTTTTTCCAATTAACAGGGCATAAAGAACAACACTCATGTAAATGGCGCTGAAGCATAAATACGGAACCATAATACCTCGGAACCTTTTTTGAACCAAGGTACGCAAATCTTTATCAATATCATTTCTGTAGCAAATCAGCATACCGGAAATCAGAAAAAATAAAGGCATATGAAAAGAAAAAATCCAAGTACATACCGGAAGAATATAAGGAGATAAGGAAAATATTTCTTCTCCTTGCAGATGCCCGATGACAACCAGTAAAATACCAATGCCTTTTGCCATATCAAAATAGTCTAAACGTTTTGCCTGTATCATTTAATCCCCCTGCGTTTTCCCAGTATAAATGGGAAAAATCGATTGACAATCTGAATCAAAATCGCCTCAAATAAGAATGTAAAAATCATAATATTAAATAGAAAAATGTAACTTTTTGCGCGTGTGACAATGGTATCAATTTGCCAAGCAATCAATATAGCGGCATATAAAATATAGCAGTTCACATGTGTACACATGACCAAAAGCGAGTTCTTACCAAAATAGCCAATCTGCGGAGAATATTTGCAATTCTTACAGATTAAAATCAGCCCAAAAGAACCAAGTATTGCGCATAGATAAAACAGAGGAATATTTTCCAATATAATATAGTGGAAATCTACACAGCCATTGATTTGAGATAACGGAAGATTGAGCAAAAAGAGTAAAATGCCCAGAGTAAGTTCCTTCCATGAAAATGTCTCATTCTTTTTGAATAAGAAAAAACTATAATATGCAATACCGACAAAGGACATTGCAATAGCAGCACGCAAGAAGACACGAACAAAATTAATGAGTGTTGTAATCAAAAGAGAACTCTCATAAACGGTATAGATACTGCTGATATATAATTGCCCCAGATAAGCAAGCGGTGCCAGTGCGAATATAATCAAAACAGAAAGAAAGCGAGGCAATTTTTTTGTAAAAAACAGAAATCCCATTTCACTTAAAAACAACGCCGGAAGGAACCATAATACAGAAGAACCGTAGAAGGTAACGGCTTCACATATATTTTTTATGAATGTATGCAAATCAATTTTGTGAAGAAGGAGATTCAGTATATCAATGAGTATATAAATGATACTAAACCAGAAATAAGGAACTATAATTCCTCGAAATTTCTTTTGAAACAGTGTCTTCAAATCCTGTCCGGTTTCATCTTTATAGCAAATCAACATTCCGGCAATGATAAAAAAGAGAGGCATATGGAAAGAAGAAATCCATGCCCGCAGTTCTTCACTGATATATTCTATGTGACCAAGTACCACAAGAATGATACCGAGTCCTTTTGCCATATCAAAATAAGTAATTCGTTTTTGAGTCATCTTTCACTCTCCCATCGTCTTCATATATAATAGAAGAAAATGAACAAAAACACAAGCAAAAGCATTTATTTCGTTTCGTGTGACTTCTGTGTGACAGTTGCTTTTTATAATACATAATAGTATCGGGGAAACTGTTTGTCGGTAAATCGAGGAAAACAAGGAGATTAAATCAGTGAAAAAGAAATTAATCTTAATGGGAATAGCAGGCGCGTTGGTGGTGACCACAATGATCGGTGGATCATTGGCATTGGTTCGTACATCATCAAGCGGACAGGCGACGAGCGACGTTTCGACAAAAGATATTACAATTGCAATATATGAAGACGGCAAGGAGGCTGTCAGTGATAATATTATTGTAGACACTAAAGTACCGGGAGAAGAAATCCCCAAAAAGCTTACCATCAAAAACACACTGGATGAAAACACAGGATATGATACATATGTAAGAGTTGTTATTTATAAGACATGGGGAGAGATGACGCCTTCCGAAACAGGGGATAGTGACGTTTTTATTAAGAAATCATCCTTGGATCAATTGAAACAAATTGATTTAAAATTCGGCGACAGCACGAATTGGTATTTTATTTCTAATGATCCGGCAAAGGAGGAAACAGTTCTCTACTACAAATTACCGTTAAAGCCGGGTGAGTCAACGGAGCCTTTTTTACAAAGCGTAAAGATAAGTGAAACTTTGAATAATGAATATGCAGGTAAATCCATTTTATTAGAGATGGATGTGGATGCCGTTCAGAAAAATGACGGAGTAAATGCGATATCATCCGCATGGGGTGTAACTGTTACTACGGACAAAGACGGAATGATTACATCCATTGCAGAATAGCAGATAAAGATTTGTAGGAAGATAGAGTGCTATGTGTGGGCAGAAGGAGTCAGAATGAAAAAGAAGTTTTGGATGATTGGACTTACAACGGTATTTATGGTTGCGATGACAACAGTTGCATATGCAGAGACAACGGTTGAATTTACAAATGATAATCAGTTAGTGTATAACACGCAGGAAATGGGTGATGCATTTAAAGGCATGGCACCGGGTGATCAAAAATCACAAACACTTACCATTAAGAATAGTAATTCTCATACAACTACATTTTATATGAGTGCAGAAACGCTTGATTATTTTGAAAGAGCGCGGGCGGCAAGCGGTGGATTATATGATATTCAGTTAACACTACAGCCACCTACCGGCACAGCAACAAAGCTTGATGAATTGCAGGAAATGAACGAAGATGTGACAGGGTGGATCGCATTTGATGAACTGGAAATCAGTTATCCGCTGATGCATCCGGAGGATAATCTGTATTATCTGACGCATACTTTTTCGCGGACAGAAAACAAGGCAGGAAGTATTTTTATGGATGCCGGGAATACGGCAGATATGACAGACTTTCATACAATCATTTATGGTCATAATATGAAGAATGGTTCTATGTTTGGATTATTGAAAAAGTATTACGATGAAGAGTTTTATGACGAGAATGAGTTCTTTACGATTTATACAGGGGACAAGGCCTATCGATATGAGATTTTCTCGGCACATACTGTTTCGGAGACAGACGAAATCTATACGATATGGTATACACCGGATGAAAACAATGTAGAGTATGGAGCATTTGTAGATCAAATGAAACGAACATCATGGTATGATACAGGTGTGGATATTCTGAATTCTGATAAGGTAGTCACACTATCAACCTGTACAGCATCAGACGATCAAAGATTTGTTGTGCATGGCAAGTTGGTTGCTATGTATGTAACTGAATGATGAAAATGATGAGGCAGAGATTACTTCTCTGCCTTAAATTATGTTCAAATGTTAGGATTATGTCACGATTTTGAATAGGTGGTTTGTATTATTTGCTATTTCTTTTTATAATGAAAGAGTCTATAATTTAGATATTATCGGTAATAAATGTATTGTATAACATGTAATGGTGTATTGAAAGGTTGTGATTGTGATGAAAGAAGTTATCAATCAATTATCTGAAATAGAGAAGGCGGCCGGTGGGATTGTAGAGGAAGCGGTCAAGAAAAAAGACGAGATTTTTAAAGAAGCAGAAGAGAAAAAGCAGGCGTTAGATGTAAAAATCAATGCCGAGGTTGCAGAACGTATTAAAAATCTCAGTAAAAATGCACATACTGTAATGGAACAGGATATGGAGAATTTGAAGAACAGTACGCAGGAATCGCTGCATAGCATTCAAGAGATATATGATAATCAGCATAGTGAATTGGCACAGGAGATTGTGAATAGGATTATAGGTGCGTGATGATATGAGCGGATTAAGGACTTACAGTGGAATTACCACGAAAATACGTGCAATCAGAAGCCGGATGTTGTCACATGAACAATTGCGGGAACTTGCAGGATGTACAGATGTGGCACAAGTCATTCAGTATCTGGCAGGAACTAAGGAGTATGGAAAATTGCTTGCTTCTGTCAGTCCTGAAGAATTGCATCGCGGAAATATAGAAAAGATATTGAAGAATTGTTATTATAAGGATTTTGAAAAGTTGTATCATTTTGCGGATATGGAACAACGAAAGTATTTAATGCTTTATTTTAAGCGCTTTGAACTTTCGTTTATGAAAAGTTGTCTGCGCAATATATGTCGGACGAACAGCGAAGACAGAAGTGACAGAGATATTATTGAATTGTTTCACAGGCATTCCAAATTGGATGTACAGGCATTGCAGTCTGAGACGACAATAGAAGGATTTGTGGATAAACTCAGAGGTACAGAGTACTATTTACCATTAAAACATGTAGTGGATGCAGAGAGACATACGTTGTTTGATTATGAGGCGGCATTGGATTATTGCTATTTTACTACGATGTGGAAGGATAAGCAGAAGAACTTTAAGGGATTGGATGCTAAGATACTTGATCGGTCACTAGGATACAAACTGGATATATTGAATATGCAGTGGATTTATCGGTCAAAGCGGTATTACAGTTTGTCAAATGCAGAGATATACGCTATTTTGCTTCCGATGCGGAGTAAGTTGACCAAGATAGATTTGACAAGAATGGTGGAAGCCAAGGACATGGTGGAGTTTGCGGCGGCACTGAAGAAAACTTATTACGGAAAGTTGTATCCGCAGATTGCAGGTGAAAACCTGGAGGATATCTATATCTACTTGTTAGATAAGGTACATGAGACAGACGGTTTTAAATATCCTTATTCTGTGGCAATTATTAATTCCTATCTGTATCAAAAGGAATATGAGATTAATAAAGTTACAACGATTATGGAATCGATTCGATATAGTCTTCCGTATGAAGACATTGTACGTTATGCGAGGATTAATTAGGAAAGGAGGCGCAGCACATTGATTAAGAAGATGAAATTCATCAATATCATGGGACCGGTAACAGAATTTGACCGAGTGGTACAGAATTGTTTTCAAAAGTATGATATACAGCTTGAAAATGCCCTTTCCGAATTAAAGACTGTACATGATATCAAGCCGTTTGTGGATACGAATCCGTATGAGAGCAGACTTCGTAAGTGTGAAGAACTTGCGGAGCAGGTGGAAGAACCCGCAGAGAAACTGCAAGAGGACGTTCGTGTCAAGGATGCAATCAAGTATGTGGATAAGGTGAGCGGTGCTTTAAAGGAGATACAGACAGGAATCGATGAATTGGAAGCAAAGAAGAAAGCAACCGATGAATCACTGAGAAAAATTGTGCCGTTTCGAACGCTGAAGTTTGATGTATCTGAGATTTTGGATTTTAAGTTTATCAAATTTAGATTCGGAAAATTTACCAAAGAGTATTATGAGAAATTCAAGAAAACAGTATATGACGATACCATGGCAGTCTTTTTGGACTGTTATGATGACATGGAATATGTGTGGGGTGTGTATTTTGTTTCAAAAGAGATTGCTGATAAAGTAGATGCCATTTTCACATCGCTGCATTTTGAACGTATTTTTATTCCGGACGAGTACGAAGGAACAACGGAAGAAGCCTGTGCAGCATTGGAAAGTGAGATTGCGGCATTGGATACAAATATTGATAAATTGATGAAAAATAAAGCAACTTTCTTAAGAGGTCACGCACAGAAAATCTATCAGGCAAAAGATATTCTGACGATGTATACGAAGAATTTTGATGTGCGGAAAATGGCTGCCTGTACAGATAAGGGTGAGACGACCTACTTCATTTTGTGCGGATGGATTGCCAGTGAGGATGAAGCAAAACTGGAAAAGGATTTGGAATATAATCAGAAGATTACCTGTTTTGCAGAAGAGGAGCATTCCAACATATTCAGTACGCCACCTACTGCGTTGAAGAATCCAAAGATATTTAAGCCATTTGAAATGTATGTCAGGATGTATGGATTACCGGCATATGATGAGATTGATCCGACGGTTTTTGTAGCACTGACTTATGCATTTATCTTTGGTGTGATGTTTGGTGATGTGGGGCAAGGTTTATGTTTATTAGTCGGAGGTTTTTTACTTTATAAGTTCAAGAAGATGGACTTGGCGGCAATTATCGGAACCTGTGGTGTGTTCTCTACCATTTTTGGTTTTATGTTTGGTTCTGTATTCGGTTTTGAAGATATGATTCAACCGCTATGGATACGTCCAATCAGTTATATGGCAGAGGTGCCGTTTGTCGGGAAATTGAATTTCATTTTTGTGGTTACAGTTGGCTTTGGTATGTGTCTGATGTTATTGACTATGATTTTCAATATGATCAATTCTTACAAGGCGCATGATAAAGAAAATGGAATTCTGGATAAGAACGGCGTTGCCGGATTTGTTTTCTTTGGCTCGATTGTAGCAGTATTGGTTCTATTTATGAGCGGTCATGCAATACCGGGTGGAATTGTTTTGTTTGTCATGTTCGGACTGCCATTGATTGTTATGGCATTGAAAGAACCGATTATGAATAAGCTCGAAAAGAAAGAGAAACTTTTATCTTCCGGTGTCGGAATGTATATTACGCAGACATTTTTTGAATTGTTTGAGATATTGCTCAGTTATTTTTCCAATACACTTTCGTTTGTACGTATTGGAGCATTTGCGGTCAGTCATGCTGCCATGATGGAGGTTGTGTTGATGTTAGCAGGCGCGGATGAAGGAAATGCCAATATCGCAGTGTTAATCATCGGCAATTTATTTGTATGTGGTATGGAAGGTCTGATTGTCGGTATTCAGGTGCTCAGGCTGGAGTTTTACGAGATGTTCAGTCGTTTCTATAGAGGTACAGGGCATGAATTTAAGCCCTTTAAGGCAGGAAAACAAAGTCAGTAAATTCAAAGGAGGTCATTCACATGACAATGTTAGTAAAGGTAGTTTTGGCAATTGCTTTGGTATTAAGTATCGTAATTCCGTTTGGTGCATTTCTAATTGGAGAACATACGAAAGGAAGATATAAGACGACTATCGGGATTAATGCATTCTTCTTCTTTTCAACGTTATTGATTGCAAACATTTTGATGTTCAATACAGCATATGCGGCAGAACCGGCGGCATCGGCAGGAATTTCCGTAGGTCTTGGCTATATCGGTGCAGCAGTGGCAACCGGTCTTTCCTGTATGGGTGGCGGTATTGCGGTTGCATCGGCAGCAAGTGCAGCACTTGGTGCAATCAGTGAGGATCAGAGCATTCTTGGTAAGTCCCTTATCTTTGTAGGTCTTGCCGAAGGTATTGCATTGTATGGATTGATTGTTTCATTCATGATTTTAGGTAAGTTATAAAGCAGGTGAAATCAATATGAAAATGTACTTAATCAGTGACAATATAGACACTTATACAGGCATGCGTCTTGCTGGTGTAGAGGGCGCCGTGGTACATGAGCGGGCGGAACTGAAGAGGGAACTTGATCAGGCTATTTCTGATAAGACAATAGGCATTATTTTGCTGACCGAGAAATTTGGCAAGGAATTTCCTGATATCATTGATGATGTGCGTCTGAACAGAAGAATGCCGTTGATTATCGAAATTCCGGATCGACACGGAACCGGACGGAGTCCTGATTTTATCACATCGTATGTGAATGAAGCAATCGGATTGAAACTATAGGAAACGCAAAGTAATGGAGTAAGAAGGTGAAGC
>DATESB010000082.1:0-24216 GCA_035271065.1 Lachnospiraceae bacterium
AAATCCTTTGCTAAAAGCGGTGCAAAATAAGGACTCTGTCGGTCTTCTGGTGAGCTCTGATATAAATCTAAATACTGTACCAATTTTTGTTGTGTTAAAAGAAAATCTGTTCCGTTCTCCATAACTGACGGATAAGGAGAACTTTCAGAATAGTCATTGTTTAGAGCAGGGTAAATGAGTATCTGTCGTTTCGGCATAAAGTCGCCCAAATCTCTTGCCATCAGCGATATTGCGGCAGTTAAATTGCCACCGGCGCTGTCACCGATTAGGGTAATACGCTCAGGGTCTATATTTAACAGAAAGCGGTTGGTATAGATGGCTTTTGCTACGGCATAGCAGTCCTCAAGTCCGGCGGGAAACGGAAATTCCGGTGCCAAACGATAACCGACCGATACAACAGCCTGCCCGGTATTCTTTGCCAAAGCGGCACATACTCTGTCGTAATTATCCACTGTTTCTGTAATCCAGCCGCCACCGTGCATAAACAAGAGAACCGGAAGGGTATTGCCACTCATTCCGGCAGCTTGGGAGACATCCTCTCCGGGCATATAAATGCGAATGGGAACTTCGTGCTCACCATTGTATATCTTGGTATCGATTGTTTTGTAAAAAGGCTTCATAGGGTCAAGTGCCTTGATGTTTGCAAATACCCTGGAAGAATTAACGTGTATCTCGCCATAAGAAAGTGCCTTTAGTACGGCGCGCGTTGCCTTGTTGATTGCCATGCAGTTTACCTGTATTCCGTGTTGAGCGGAAGTCCTTTTCTTATATTAAGAATAACATTTTAGGGGGAAAATGTATATATTATTATTAATTGCTTTTTGGAGAAATTATGATATATATTGTAAAATCGGGCGATACCGTTGAACGGATAGCGCTAAAATACAATGTTTTGGCCGAAACTATTATCTATGATAATCAAATTCCGTTTCCATATCGACTTGCCGTGGGGCAGGCACTTTTCCTTGCTGAGACATCGACAGACGAGATGTTGTCAATCGCGGAGCCGAGCTTATCGATGCCAACTATGCCAGAGAGGCGCTTCATCTACGTCAACGGCTACGCATATCCATTTATCAGAGAATGGACGCTCAACCAGACACTCCCTTACCTTACGGATTTATCAATCTTTTCCTATGGGTTCACGACGGAAGGAAACCTGCTTGCACCACAACTTTCAGACCAATGGATGATAGAAGCTGCATGGCAGTATGATGTCAAGCCGATTTTGACACTGACACCGCTTGATGAACAGGGGAGATTTAATAATTACTTAATCAGTGCCGTGGTCAACAATGAAGCGGCTCAGAGCAACCTCATTTCCCAGATTAGAAATACGGTGTATCAGAAGGGATTTCTAGGCGTGGATATTGATTTTGAGTTTATTCTGGCAGAGGACAGAGATGCATTTACCGAGTTTGTGAGAGTCATGACGGAGGCATTAAACGAAGACGGATATCAGGTTTCTGTTGCACTGGCGCCAAAGACTTCAAGCACGCAGCAGGGACTTTTGTATGCGGGTAAGGATTATCAGGGACTTGGTGAGGTAGCCAATCATGTTTTACTGATGACTTATGAGTGGGGCTACACATATGGTCCGCCGATGGCAGTGGCACCAATTGACCAGGTGCGTGCAGTGGTTGAATATGCAGTGACGGAAATCGAGCCGACAAAGATTAATCTCGGAATTCCGAATTACGGATATGATTGGCCACTTCCGTATGTACGAGGAACAATCCGAGCGCGGACAATCGGCAATGTAGAAGCAGTGCAACTGGCAATTCTGCAGGGTGCAGAAATACTGTATGATGAGGCGGCGCAGTCACCTTACTTCAGATATATGGAAGGGGATATTACGCATGAAGTCTGGTTTGAGGATGTGCGCAGCTTGCAAGCCAAATTCAATCTGGTGAATGAATATGGTCTCAGAGGGGTAGGGTATTGGCAGATTATGCAGTTGTTTCGGGCGAATTGGTTGCTGCTTAGGAGTATGTTTATTTCGTAACTTTGTAAAGGGAGTTGCTAAATTCTGGTTTAACAGCCTAAGGTCAAGAGATAGTTTCCCTGTCGCCAACGGTAAAATTGGGCGACAAGGAAGTCATCTTTTGACCTCAAGTAGGTAAACCTGGAATTTGCAAATCGAGAGTTTGAATAATGCATATTTTTGGATTTATTGGTTATCGTAGGGAATAGAAAACTTAAAAAGGAGATTATCTATGAACCCATTTGAGCAAAAGCCCAGCCCGATTGATACAGCATTTTGTAATTGGACGAGCCTTTATCCGAAACCCTACAACAAGAATGAGGTAGACCCTTACACGAAAACAAGAGTGATTTTAATGAACGGAACGGAGTATGAAGCGGTGTGGTTCAGCCACCAGTTTCAGCGTCATTGTCCGAACAATGATTTGCGTCGCGAACTTGCGCTGGTAAGAAGGGTTGAGCAACAGCAGCAAAAGGTGATTGCAGCGCTGAAACCAAAGGATGAAACAATTCTTGAGCATACCATTTCTTATGAGCAATTGGCGGTAGATCTGACTGCCGGAATTGCGCAATGCGAGCCTGATTTAAATGTAAAGGCAGCGCTTGATTTTGCTTTGCTGGAGGATTTTGACCATCTTTACCGCTATGCAGACCTTCTGGAAAATGAACAAGGGGTGAAAGCGGAGCAGCTTGTGGGACATTATACAGAAATCATGCCCGGGCGGCCGACCATTTCAGAGCACCGATATCCATTTGACAATATCCGATATTATATTAATAACAAAACGGCTTCACCGCTTACGAAGCTGCATGTGTCGATTATTACGGCAGCGGAACAGCAGACCATGAACTACTATATGAATACGGCAGCCCTGTATCACAATGATATCGGCAGACAGTTGTATCAGGAAATCGGGCTCATCGAGGAGCAGCATGTGAGCCAGTACGGCAGTCTGATTGATACGACGACTACGATGTTGGAATGCCTTTTGATGCATGAGTATACGGAGTGCTATCTGTACTATTCCTGTTATGAGGACGAGACGGACCCCTATATCAAGAAGATATGGGAGCAGCATTTTGAGCAGGAAGTGTCGCATTTGCACAATGCGGCGCGTTTGCTAAAGCAGTATGAAAATAAAGAGTGGCAGCAGTGCATTCCGGAGGGTGAATTCCCTCAACTTTTGAAACTGCATGAAAATAAAGAGTATATCAGGGATATCCTCGGAAATACAGTGCAGAATACGTCAAAGCTGGAGCAGTATGTGAATATCAAGGATGTACCGCAAACGGATGTGTTTTATGCGTTCCAGAAACAGTTAAACTTGCCGGAAGATGAGGTGCCGACTCATAAGTTGATTCAGGGATATATCTCGGAATGTGGGAAGGATTACCGTTATCAGGACAAGGAACATCCGGTGGAAGCACTTCGTAACAGGGAAGTGGATAATACAACCGTTGGCAGATTTTCCGATGTATTGAGCAGTTTGGATTTCTGATAGAGACGATATGCAATAGAAGAGCCGCAATAGATGTTTCTGCGGCTCTTCTTTGTGTGTACTTGGGACGTACGCTCACACATCAGAAACTAACTTAGTATCTTCTGCCCATTCCGGGGCCGATATTGCCTCCGATGTTGCCTCCGGTATTGCCGGTCAAATCGCATTGACACTGGCGTTCTGTAGTGCCGCAAATGGTGGTGCTGACTGGTGTTAATGACGGCACCCTTGCAAGTGTCGTATTGTCGTTACGGCGGTCACGCAGTGCAGGAATCGGATTTGGAGCAGTTTCATAACGATAATCTATATTTTTCAGTTGAATGTGTTTTTCAATGACATTATGAGAAGCAACACATGCAACGTCATCATTTACGATGCTCTGGTAGCAGTAGAAACGTGCATCGTCAGGCAAAGTCTGAAGCGGTACCACTTCCAGTTCGCATTGTGTATTTCCGGTTGTGGTTGCAATGACTTTGCGTACATATTCAATATTCGGGCGCAGCATCAAAATCTGAGGGAAATCGCCGCCCGGAATGACAGACTCCCACTCAGTTCCTTCATAACGATACAGAAGTTCTTTCGCCTTGTGCAGATGAGAGATTTCCTGTGCCAGACATTCTTCCCAAATACGGCGAATGCGGTGGTCACACTCTGTCTGCATTGCGGAATAATACAGATAACATTCAGTATATTGATGCAGCAACAGATTCTCAAGCCAGGTAGCCTTCGGATCCAATAGACTCTCGTACTGGGTTACATGCTCTTCTTCAATCATGCCGATTTCAACGTAAAGACGACGCCCGAGTTCGGATTTGTCATAAAGAGGTGCCACATTCATATAGTAATTCATGGTTTGCTGTTCAGCAGCAGTAATGATGTTGACATTCAATTTAGTCTGGAGAGCGGCATTTTTACACGTATACGGGAAAATGCTGTCCAGAGGATGTCGATGCTCGGAAATGGTAGGTCTTGCAGGCATGATTTCGGTGTAGCCGCCAACCAACTCTTTCGGGTCTGCATTATATTCCATATCCAAAAGGTTGGAATAGCGATATAAGTGGTCGAAATCTTCGAGTAATGCAAAATTCAGTGCATTAATGACATTGCAATCTGTTTCCTGTTTTGCAAGGACTGCTGTCAAATCAACTGCCAGTTGCTCGTAGGTAATCGTGTGTTCCAGAATTGTTTCATTCATAGGTTTCAAGCAGCTGATACGTTTCTGCTGTTGCTGTTCACCTCGACGAATAAGCGCCAATTGCTGGCGCAAATCATTATCCGAACAATGTCTGGCAAAATTTCGGGAGAACCACTGTGCCTCAAACTCGGTACCATTCATCAGTACGATACGGCATTTTGTATATGGGTCAGTCTCATATTTGTTATATGGAAGAGGATTCATTGTGTTCCAATCCATAAAGGTTTTCTCTATTGGTATGGGTCTTTCTTCAAAGGGATTAAAGTTGCTCATAAGAAGTTCCTTTAGTAACTAAGTTGTTATGATAAGATATGTAAAAAGTGCACAGGTTGTGATAAAATGAATGTGGCGACGTAAATGAGGCGGCGTAAATAGGGATTATAAGGAGGAGATTATGAAAAAGTATTTGGTGACAGTGATGATGGCAATCAGTTTATGCATGGCTTTATCACTGACAGGTTGCAATGCAAAATCTGATGAAAATGAATCTTTAGCGGACAGCGAGAATCTGCAGGACACCGAAGCAAGTGAGGATGAAACAGATGCGGGGGACATGGCAGAAAATGAGGATGAGGATGCCTCAGAAGAAGCAGAAGAGGCTGTGATGGCTCAGAGTTCTTATGTAGATTTCAGTACGGAAACGAAGTATTTTTATGAATCAGATGAAGAGAGCGGTAGGACACTTGCATCTTCAGTATATGAACTGATTGATATTGAATCAGAAGATACGCCACAATTGGATGCGGCAATTGAACAGTGGAATAGCGACAGAGAAAAAGAATATGATGACTTCTATCAACAATCAATTGATTTGGCAAAGACAGATTTTGCCGAAAACCAAGAATGGTGGACTGATGCATACACAAGTCAGGCAAACTGTATCATAAAGCGTGCAGACAAAAAGGTATTCAGTTTTATGGAAGATTGCTACTCTTATATGGGAGGCGCGCATGGCAATAGCACTTGTACAGGATATAACTTTGATGTAGAAACAGGGAAGGACATATTGCTGACTGATGTGGTCAACGATATTTCTGTACTTCCGAAACTTTTGGAAGAAAAGCTGTTGGAGAAGTATGAGTCTGATATATTCCTTGATCCTGACATTGCAGGATGTATTGAAACGAATTATTTACAGTTTTCGAATGAGGGATATTCGGAAATGCAGTTTATTGTTGGATATGAGGGCATTACTATTTTCTTCAATGCTTATGATTTATCCTATTATGCAGCGGGAACACAGGAAATCACGCTTTTGTATCAGGATTATCCGGACCTCTTGAAGCCGGATTATTTTACAGAAGTACCGGAAAGTTATGCGGTTCAAATGCAGTATTACAATGAAACGGAACTTGCTTCAGCGAGTGGTCAGGGGCTTAGAACGATTTCAGTATACGGAGCCATGGATGAATATGACACCTATGAGACGATTACGGTTGTTGTGGACGGAAATGAGACCATACAGGAATGTTACACGTATGAAATCAATCCATACTATGTGAAGGTGAAAGATAAGAGTTATTTGTACATCCAAATGAAAGCAGAAAATGATTATCAGACGGTTATGATATTTGATATCAGCGGTGATAAGGCTGTATACGTAAATGAGTTTGACGGGCATTTGATAGATTTTACAAATCCGGAAAGTTTTGTGGTGGAAGAATGGCTGGGACTGCTCAGTAACTATGGCGCAACACGTACATTCCATGTAGGTGATGACGGAGTTCCTGTTTGTGACTCTGAAGATTATGAAATTGATTTTGACCGAACGATTATATCAACTGTGGAGTTGGAAGGTGAAATAATTGATGCAAAAACAGGAGAAGCAACCGGCGAGTCAACGGGAGAGCCAACCGAAGAGCCGACCGGCACAGATGTATTTCCGGCGGGTACAGAGTTTAGATTTCTTCGGACAGACAATGCTTCTTATGTGCAAATGGAGGCTTCGGACGGCAGAATTGTTCGCTTTGATGTGACATCTGAATGGCCCCAAATGATTAATGGTAAGGAAGCAATGAGCTGTTTTGAAGAATTGTGGTATGCAGGTTGATGGGAGAATGAGTCATGGAGAAAAAGGTAGTAGTTGCGGGGCATATCTGCTTAGATATAACGCCTGTATTTGCAAGTCAGAATACAACGAAGATTGAGGAAATTATGATACCGGGACAGCTGATACGGACAGAGGGCGTAGACGTTCATACCGGTGGAGCAGTTGCTAATACCGGGCTTGCAATGAAATTTCTGGGTGCGGATGTGAAACTGATGGGGAAACTCGGCAATGATGAATTCGGCAGTATTGTGTTGCGGATATTGAAGCAACATGGCGTGGATGGTAACAAGGACATGATTTGTTCTGATGAAGCGGGTACATCTTATTCAATCGTCATGGCCCTCCCCGGCATTGATCGCATTTTCTTACATGATGCGAGTGCAAATGATACGTTTTGTTATGATGATTTGGATTTTCAGACGATTAAAGATGCGTCTTTGTTTCATTTCGGATATCCGCCAATCATGAAGAACATGTTCGTAAATGATGGGGCAGAACTGGTCAAAATCATGAAGCAGGTGAAGGAATACGACGTGGCAACTTCGCTTGATATGGCGGCAATGGATGCGAATTCTGAGGCCGGTAGGGCGGATTGGAGAAAGATACTTCAGAATGTGCTGCCGTATGTGGATTTCTTTGTGCCAAGTGCCGAAGAACTCTGCTATATGCTTGACCGCGAACGTTATGAGGAATGGATAAAGCGTGCAGATGGCGCGGACATTACCGGAATTCTTTCCATTGAAAATGATGTGAAGCCTTTGGCAGATGAATTGTTGCAAATGGGCGCAAAGGTGTTATTGATTAAATGCGGTGCGCCCGGGTTGTATTACCGGACTGCGGACGCGGCGGTACTTTCTCAAGTTGGGGCGAAGTGCGAGCTGGATACACAGGCATGGAGTGATAAAGAAGGCTTTGAGAAGAGTTATCAGCCATCAAAAGTTCTGTCGGGAACCGGTGCAGGCGATACCAGCATCGCAGCATTTCTGACCGCAATGTTGATGAACTATTCCATCGAGCACTGCATGCAGCTTGCAGCGGCAACCGGAGCTTCTTGCGTTGAGAGTTATGATGCGTTAGGTGGCTTGAAGACATTTGCGGAGTTGGAAGCAAAGATTGAAAAGGGCTGGGCGAAGAATCCCTAGCAGAAAATGCGAAGTGTAACGAATTTAGAAGGAAATGAGGGTTGTGCTATGTTAGCAAATTTGAATGATGTATTGGTACCGGCTAAAAAGGAGAAATACGGAGTTGGTCTCTTCAACGCGGTGAATCTAGAACTTGCCAGAGGAATTATAGAGGCGGCAGAGGAATTGAAATCGCCGGTGATTATCGGAACGGCAGAAATATTGCTGCCCTACGGACCACTCAAGAATATAGCTGATTTGATTGTGCCGATGGCAAGAGAAGCATCTGTTCCGGTTGTCATTCATTACGATCACGGTCTTACTTTTGACAAATGTATAGAAGCGTTAAAGTATGGCTTCACTTCTATTATGTATGATTGTTCAACCGATTCCTATGAAGAAAATGTCAAGAAGGTTGCGGAAATGGTGAAGATTGCACATGCTTATGGGGCAACTGTGGAAGGCGAACTTGGTCATGTTGGTGACAATGAGGGCGAGGGCAGACTTGACGACCCCACGGCATATTATACTGATCCGGAAGTGGCTAAGGATTATGTGGAACGAACAGGTGTGGATGCGCTGGCGATTGCAGTCGGTAATGCACATGGAGCTTATAAATTTCCACCCAAACTAGACTTTGAGCGCATTGCCACAATTGCTGATTTAATCAACGTTCCGTTGGTGTTACATGGTGGCAGCGGATTGTCAGAAGCGGATTTCCAAAGGGCAATCGAAGAAGGTATCTGCAAAGTCAACATTTTCACGGATATTGACGTTGCTGCGGCAAATGGTGCAAAGAAAGCCTTTGAAGAAGGGGCAGGCAGTTTGATTGGTATGATTCCTTATGAAGTAGAGGCGGTAAAAGAAGTGGTGAAGAACAAGATGAAACTGTTTTGCAGTGTGAACCGCAGCACGCCTATGTATGAAGAATACGATTTTTCTGACGCAGTAAGGAATCCATATATAAAATGTTAATGCGAAAGCATACAGCAAGGGCAAATAGTAAGTAAAAGTATGCCAGGCAGGCAAAGAGCGGGCAGACTATCAAAAATGTGATAGTCTGCCCGCTCCGTTAAACACCAAACATCAATAACTCGAAATTCATCAATAACTCGAAATTCATCTACAACTCGAAATCTCTACAAATCCAGTTTCATATCCCCTTGCTTAATCCAACCGCGCTTCCGCATAAATGTTGAAGTGGCGAGTGCAATCACTGCCGGTAATACAAAATGCAAAATGATAATCTTTAGCAGGACAACCGTACCTGGTTCGGTCTCAGTCATGACCTGCCAGGTCATAATCTGTCCGACAAGACCTGCTGTACCCATACCGGAACCGGTTGCGTTGCTGGTCATCTTGAAGAGCATTGTGGAAACCGGACCAAGAATAGCGCTGGCAACAATAGCGGGTAGCCAGATGATAGGCTTCCGCATAATATTCGGAACTTGAAGCATTGAAGTACCGATACCCTGTGCCAAAAGTCCGCCTGTTTTATTCTCTTTGTAACTTGCAACTGCAAATCCAACCATGTTACAGCAACAACCAACGGTAGCAGCACCAGCTGCCAAGCCACTCAAATTCAATACAATTCCAAGTGCAGCAGAGCTGATGGGAAGTGTCAATACCATACCCATAACAACCGATACGATAATTCCCATAAGGAACGGTTGTTGTTCTGTTCCCCAGTTGATAATAGAGCCAAGACCTGCCATAAATGCGCTGATGGGCGGTCCGACGAACAAGCCGATTGTAGAACCGGAAACAATGCCGACAAAAGGTGTGATGATGATATCAAGTTTTGTTTTACCGGATACAATGTGTCCGAGTTCAATTGCAACCATGGCTGCAACAAAGGCTCCAAGTGGTTCTCCGGGACCGGCAAGTGTTACAACACCGTCTGTAAATACAGCTCCTGCCATAATCTTACCGGCAAATGCACCAACCATACCGGAAGTGGCTGCCGATAATGTAACAAGAGCAGATTCTTTGAACTTGCAGGCAACACCGACACCGATACCTGCACCGGTCATAGCGGATGCCATCTTGCCGAACATAACTATGTATGCGCCGATGTCTCCTCCGACAAAATTACCGATTTGCTGAATGATAGTTCCGATAATCAGCGTTGCAAATAAGCCGAACGCCATACCTGACAATCCGTCAATAAAAATGTGATTCAGTATTTTCTTAATCATTTTTTCTCCCTCATTCCTTTTTTATGTGTGTGAGTTAATGGCATTATACACGATTGTTTATGACATTACAAGTGTCTTGTCACCTCGAGGCTTTTATTTCGTTGCAGTCAAATTATCAGCGTGGTAAGATAGATAATGAGATTCGATAATAAGAAGTAATAAAGACGGTGGATTGATGAAAGTGGTGTTTAGCGCAGGAGTGTGCGAGATAATTTGTGTATAGAATGGAGATTGCCATGAATGGACAGGAACGAAGAAAAGGTATTATTCATACATTAACGACTACAGGACAGCCGATTTCCGGCACGAAACTGGCCGAGGAATTTGGCGTGAGTCGACAAGTGATTGTGCAGGATATTGCCTTATTACGCAGTGAAAAACATAATATTATTTCGACAACGCAGGGGTATTTGATATCGGGTGCAGATAATGGAAGAGTCAGACGCAGGATTGCGGTCAAACATTCCAGACAGGAAATCGCCAAGGAATTGAATATCATCGTGGATTTCGGTGGAAAGGTATTGGATGTTATTGTGGAGCATCCGGTTTATGGAGAGATTTCGGCAACATTGATTATTTCAAACCGCAAAGATGTAAAAGAGTTTGTTCATAAGATAGAGCACCAAAAGGGAATACCGCTGTTGGCAATTGCGGATGGCGTACATACTCACACAGTGGAAGCGGACAGTGCGGAGATTCTTGACGAAATTGAAGAAGAATTACAAAGAGAAGGATTTGGAAGCAGGTAGCGAAAATGAAGACAAAATTATCGAAGAAATTCTGGACCGGATTGGTCATCTTTAGTTTGGTGGGACAGGTGGCATGGGTTGTAGAGAATATGTATTTTAATGTATTTATCTATAAAATGTTCCATGCATCGGCAGCACAGATATCACTGATGGTATCAGCAAGCGCAATTGCTGCAACGGTTACCACCTTATTAATCGGGGCACTCTCGGATAAAATTGGGAAGCGAAAGATTATCATTTGTTTGGGATATCTATTTTGGGGTATTTCTATCTTGAGTTTTGCATTTATCAGAATGGATATCATTACACAATTTGTTTCCGATGTTTCGGTTGCTGCATCGGTTGGTGTCACACTTGTAATTATTATGGACTGCGTGATGACCTTCTTTGGTTCCAGTGCTAATGATGCCTGCTTCAATGCGTGGCTGACGGATGTCGGAGATGAGTCCAATCGTGGCTCAATTGAAGGGATTAATTCCATGATGCCGCTGGTTGCTATTTTAGTTGTATTTGGTGGGTTTATGGCATTTGACTTAGACAGTCAATCATCGTGGGTAACGATTTACACAATCATTGGTGTCGGTGTTTTGCTGATTGGTATTATGGGCTTCTTTATAATAGAAGAAAAGGCAGTTGTAAGTCAGGATAACCGAAAATATTTCGCGAATATTCTCTATGGCTTCAGGCCGTCTGTTGTGCGGGAACATAAACTTTTGTACATTGTTCTTGGCGCATTTGCGGTGTTTGGCATTTCCATTCAGACTTATATGCCGTATCTGATTCTATATTATGAAAAGTCACTTGGGATGACCAACTATGTTTTGATTATGGCACCGGCAATTATTCTGGCTTCTGTGATTACGGCATTTTATGGGAAACTATACGATAGGCTGCAATTCAAAATGTCCGTGATTCCGACCATTATCATGCTGATGTTGGGGTATGTATTCCTGTATTTCGGACGGAATACAGCACCTGTTTTTGTTGGTTCATTACTTATGATGACCGGTTATTTGACGGGTATGGCTGTATTTGGCGCAATGATTAAGGATCACATTCCAAAGGAAAAAGCGGGATTGTTCCAAGGACTTCGTATCTTTGCACAGGTTTTCATTCCGGGCATTATCGGTCCGGCAATCGGAGCCGGTGTGCTGTCCAATGCGGAGGAAATCGTCAACAGTGACGGAACAACGTCATTTCTGCCAAATGCAAACATCTATATGGCAGCATTTATCGTAGCGGTTGTGTTGGCGGTTGTGTTGCACTTTATTTTCAAAATGATGCAAAACGAGCATAGAGACTTACTGATGGACCAATATGATAGTACCGACTTGCTCGCAGAGCAAAGTCGTGTACATGGAAATAGTACCGACTTGCTCGCAGCGTCGGAGTACAATTATCCGCGTCCGCAGTTGCGTCGCGACTCTTTCTACTCATTAAATGGGGAATGGGACATCAAGATGAGTCGTGAGTTGACTATACCGACTGAGTGGAAGGATACAATTATTGTGCCGTTTCCGCCTCAGTCAATCCTGTCTGAATTTGATGTGCGTTATACGGTACATGGTAAAAGAAAGGCGCCGAGAGTTGGTAAGCATTTTTGGTATCATAAAGAGTTTACGTTGCCGGAAGGATTTGTTAAGGATAGAGTAATTCTGCATTTTGGAGCAGTTGACCAGGTGGCAGTTGTATATGTGAATGGAGAAAAGGTGTGTGAAAATGAGGGCGGATATCTTCCGTTCGAGGTTGACATAACGCACTGTTTGCGTCATGTAAACCATATTGCGGTTAGAGTGACAGATACTTTATCGACGACATATCCCTACGGAAAACAATGTAAGAAACGTGGCGGTATGTGGTATACAGAGGTTTCCGGCATATGGCAGAGTGTGTGGTTAGAGAGTGTGCCGGAGAAATATGTGCGGGATATTAAGGTAACGCCGGGGCTGGATTTTGTAGAAATTGAGGTTGCGTGCGCGGATTCCACTAAAGAATTGCGCATTACGGCGCCGGAGGGTGAGATTGTTCAAACGTTTACAGGAAGTAAAGTGGTAATTCCGATTGAGAATCCAATTCATTGGACGCCTGACAATCCGTATCTATATGAATTTACTCTGCGTGTTGGGGAGGATGTGGTTTCGTCCTATTTCGCATTAAGAACTGTAACGGTGGAAGAGGTTAAAGGGGTCAACAGAATTTGTTTGAATGGGGAACCGTTCTATTTTCATGGAGTTTTGGATCAAGGGTATTTCAGCGACGGAATCTTTACACCACGCTCTATGAAATGTTATGAAGATGATATTCTTGCAATGAAGAAGCTTGGTTTTAATACATTGCGTAAACATATTAAAATAGAGCCGGCTACATTTTATTATCTGTGTGATAAGTTAGGCATGATTGTGTTTCAGGATATGGTCAACAATTCGCGGTATTCCTTTATGCGAGATACGGCGATGCCGACGCTAAAGAGTATGGATAAGGATGATTGCAAGATTTACAGAACAAAGGAAGCGAAAGACTTTTTTGAGAAATACAGCGAGGCGACTGTGAACTATCTTTATCATTTTCCGTGTATTTGCTATTATACGTTGTTTAATGAGGGCTGGGGACAGTTTGAAAGTGATCGTATTTGTCGACATTTGAAGCAACTGGATGCAACACGTATCTGGGATGCAACGTCCGGGTGGTTTAAGCAGACGGAGAGTGATGTGTTGAGCCTGCATGTGTATTTTCATTCGATTATTATGGAAGAGAGTGAGAAACCGGTCATGGTATCGGAGTGCGGTGGCTACTCACTCAAGTTGGAGGAGCATTCTTACAGCGTTCACAGTACCTATGGATATGGATTTTTTGACGATTCAGAGGCGTTGACGGAAGCCATACGGAAGTTCTATTTAGGCGAAGTTCTTCCGGAATTTGAAAATGGACTGAACGGCACAATTTACACGCAACTCAGTGATGTGGAGGATGAGACAAACGGCTTCTTAACCTACGATAGGAAAGTGCTCAAAGTGGATGCCGATGAAATGCAGAAAATTGCGGATGAGTTATGGAGTGCATTTCGAAAAGCTTGCAAGTGATATTTTGGACAATACGATGTAAAATGGCATATAATGTTCCATCAAAAGACGGAAAATGTTCAAACAAGAGAGGGGCATGCCGCTTGCGCGACAGCCCCGTTAAACTATAGTGTAGACTTGCTCAAAGAGCAATGTCGTGTACAAAATTACAGTGCCGATTTGCGTAATAATCTACTAATTTACGGATTGCTTCTGGGACATGCTGCACGTCCGACAAAACCAAGGAAGCAAAACAATACAATCAACATGAATGCAAAGAAAAATGCTGCGATGGCAACTAGTATCACGGATGAAATGACCGCAGGGGTCAGTGTGATAGAAAGTGCAATTAATGAAGTGGTGATTGTACCAAGGGTGCCTATGAGGATTGGCGTTCCAAGAACACACAGGTATTCCTTCAGAGCAGAGCATCTGATATCGGAAGCTTCCACAAGGCAATATACCAAAATCAGCAGTGTAAGAACTGCCAAACCAAGGATAATCCAAAGGGCAACGTTAATACCAACTAATCCACCACCACTGAATATAATGCCGGCAGCAACAGCGAAGATGAGCCCGCCGATTACGCCAAGAACATTACAATAACAGTCTTTTACTAGTATCATAATATAAACCTCTTTTTATTTAGTTTATGCGGTAGGATAAGGTGAAGTGAAAAGGAGTCATATATGAGTCATTTAAAGGTAGCACTATTACAATTATTACCAGGAGCAACTACGGATGAAAATTTGATAAAGGGTTTGGAATATTGCAGAAAAGCAAAGGCAGCAGGTGCGGATATTGCTTTGTTTCCGGAGATGTGGAGTGTAGGATATCAGATTCCGCAGGAGCGAAAGGAATTAAGCAAACTTGCAATTGCTTCTGACAGTGATTTTGTTAAGGCATTCGGAGAAGTTGCACGCGAGTTAAATATGGCGGTGGGGATTACCTATCTGGAGAAGTATGACGCAGGTAAGCAAGATGGAAATCAGTATCATACCAGAATGCATAATGGCGACCGGATTGAGACTGATAAGCATTCTTCAAGGAAAAATGTGGTCTCTTACAGAAATACCATGAGTCTGTTTGACCGCTTTGGTCATTGCGCCTTGACCTATGCAAAGGTGCATACTTGCGTCTTTGGAGAAGAACGGGTTCTGGCAGCAGGTGATGATTTCTATGTGACGGATTTAGATACAGAACAAGGCATCGTTAAGGTTGGTGCTATGATTTGTTATGATCGGGAATTTCCGGAGAGTGCAAGGATTTTGATGTTAAAGGGTGCAGAGATTATCTTAGTGCCAAATGCCTGCCCTATGGAAATCAACCGACTGTCTCAACTACGTGGAAGAGCGTATGAAAATATGGTAGGAATTGCGACAACAAATTATCCCGCAGGGCAACCCGACTGTAACGGTCATTCCTCAGCATTTGATGGAATTGCATACAGACCGGAAGACAGTGGTTCAAGGGATACTTTGATCATAGAAGCCGATGAGTCAGAAGGAATTTTTCTTGCGGATTTCCCGCTGGATGAAATTAGAGACTATAGGAGTCGCGAGGTACATGGCAATGCATTTCGCCATCCGGAAAAGTATGGTTTGCTGATTTCGGATAAAGTAGAAGCTCCATTTATCAGAACGAAACATCAGCATGCGACACATACCTTTGGCCCCATTTATAACAGTGATTCCGAAATTTTGATTCTGGGAAGCTTCCCGTCTGTGAAATCCAGAGAGCAGGGATTTTATTACGGACATCCGCAGAACCGGTTTTGGAAGGTGCTTTCAGCGATTTTGAAATGTGACGAGCCAACGACAATTGAAGAGAAAAGAGAGATGCTTTTGAACAATCATATTGCACTTTGGGATGTGATTGAGGAGTGTGATATTGTAGGCTCCAGTGACAGCAGCATCAAAAATGTAATTCCTACAGACATTCCGGGACTTTTGAAGAAGACGAAGATAAAGCATATTTATGCAAACGGTAAGACTGCCGGTGCACTATATCAAAAGCATTTAGAGGATAAGACAGGAATAGAAGCAGTCATTCTTCTGTCAACAAGTCCGGCAAATGCGGCAAGTTCGCTTACGAAACTGATAGAAGTTTACGGACAAATAGTAGCAGAAAATGATGGTTGAATGAAAGGTGCATTCAAGTTTAACGCATAAAGGGCAAAAAATAATTTCTTTGTCGCCCAGCTCTACCGTCTGCAATGAGGAAGCCATCCTTTGGTTTTAGTTTGCTGACTCCAGGTTTAGCAGCTTAAGGTAATGTGTCTGAGCACCCCCACTTTGTCCATAAATGTCCTATACCACTGTCCTTATGGACAATAATCCGCCATATCGAGCAATTATTTTCCATAACCTCAGGGTGAAACCATGTTTATGGAAAATAAGTTTACATAACACATAGATTTCCGCAACCATTTTCCATAATACCATGTCAAAATTCGAATTATGGAAAATAAGAATTTGTGAAAGTCAGCCAGATGAAACAGATGAACACTACGGCTTCCGATTTATGAATGTTCGTTGTAGTCCTTAGTAAAACGCCAACAGTAGGGTAAATCTGCCAAGGATGGCAGATTTAGGTGAGACGGCCATGGATGGACGTTCGAACCGACCCGTCCAGTACCAACAACTCCAACGATTTACTTAGGAATACAACGGTTATTCATCCATGAGGGAGCGTAGTGTTCATCTGTTTCATCTGGCGTCCGTTCGCCAATCAACTTAATCACCTAAACCGGAATTTAATGCTTCATTTTACATAGCAGAAAATGATAACAAAAAAGCATAAATGGCAGCAAGAATAGTCCTACGGTAGTTCAATATCCAGTATTTCATCAAACTCAATCTTTGTATTTACGATTTGTAATAGCCGGCTGTCTGCATCAATGCGTGCAACAAAGCCGGTTATTTTGATGCATTCATTTTTATGATAATAGATAATTGTGGCAATCGTGCCGCGTTCAAGTAAGTGAAGTTTTCTGTCGAGTTCCACTGCCATATCTTCGGAAATAGAAGGCTTCGGGACAATGACGTGTTCTTTTTTTGCCAGTGCATCAGGAAGTCCGGTTAAAGCAGAAAAGGGCATAAATTGTTTGGCACGATTACTGATGTCCATTTTTACGCGTACTTTATTCGCCACTTTTATGTCCTCCAATCTGATGATTTCTTTCTTTTGTCATGGCGCCTTCTTCAAAATTCATTCCTTTTAGAATTGCGTTTTTACCGAATTTGTGCTTGATTTCAAGAACCGCCTTTTGTATCTTTCGGTTCTTTTCCAGTTCTGTGGCATCGGAAAAGAAACTGTATTGATGAAATTCCTCGGGAATGACGTGATTGCAGGAGATGTTCATGCGTTTTACAGGATAATTCGGGTTGACGATTTTCTCGAATAATGCAGTGATTGCGGGAATGATAACCATGTCTGCATTGGATTCCTCATTCAAACCGGTGGTTCCGTGTGCGGAAGGTACATTTAATTTGTTGGAGTAGCCCACGTGCAATGTAATGGATTTGGTGACAAGTTTCTTCTCCACTAAATCCAGGCATAGCAAATCCATCATTTCTTTTGCAACCAATTTTGCTTCTTCGAATTGATAGTCTCGCATTAAAACTTGTCCGCTGGTCAGGCAGTTGGTTTGGGCGGTGTATCCTTTGATATCCGGAAGTGTTACGGGTTCGCGTCCCCATGCGTGGTCAATCAGCAATTCAGCATCAATGCCAAAAAGTTGATAGAGCAGGTCTTCATTTGCGTGTGCAATGTCACCCATGGTCAGAATGCCGTAACCGGCCAGCCGCTTAGCAATGCCGGGCCCGATACGCCAAAAATCAGTGAGTGGTTTGTGATTCCAAAGCGTTTTCTGATAGGTTTTCTCATCCAGTTCACCAATGAAATCCGGACTGTGCTTGGCGGAAATGTCCAGCGCCACCTTTGTCAGATACAGATTGGTACCGATGCCGCATGTGGCAATAATGCCAAGTTCCTCCTTGATAGTGGACATGATACGCTGGCCGAGTTCCCTGGCTGACATCTGATAGAGGGCGAGATAATCGGTCACATCCATGAATGCCTCGTCAATGGAGTAGACGTATATGTCTTCTTTTGCAATGTATTTCAGATAAATGCCATAGATTTCAGCGGCATAATCGATGTATTTCTGCATGCGCGGTGTGGCAATCTCGTATTTCACATTTTGGGGTATCTCAAAGATACGACATCGATTTTTGATGCCGAGTGCTTTCATGGCAGGGGTAATTGCCAGACAGATAGTCTTTTCCGAGCGCTCGGGGTCAGCAACGACAAGCTTGGCTTTCATCGGATCAAGCCCGCGCTCCACGCATTCCACAGACGCATAAAAAGATTTCAAATCAATACAAAGATATATTCGTTGACTCATGATAGTTGCTCCGTTAAAGGTTCATTTTTCAGAGTGCAGGTACCTATATATTTTAACATATTTGTGATATGATATACCAGTCAAAGAACGGAAGGATGAAAGAATTATGGCAAATAAAAACGCGCTGTTCGTGATTAATATGCAGGATTATGTATCGCCGTTTGCACCGGGATTGCTTGTTGTGTCTGATTATTGTTTTGAGAAGGGCAGGGCAAGTGCATTTTCGGAAGAAGCATTGTTGAAATTGTTGCAGGATAAGGGAATAGAAGCAATTGAAGTGATTGGAATTGACGGAAACTGCTGTGTGGCGACAACGGCATTGGAGGCTCAAGAGCGTGGCTTCTCGGTTGTATTTCCGCTGCAATATGTTGGGATTAAGAGTATGCAGAGGTTTGAGAGGACGAGAGAGAAACTTGTGAAGGCAGGCGTGGGGATTATATAGCTGTTGAGTTTATTACACAATGTAAAATTTGTTGTATTACAAAAGATATATTTATTGACCTTAAGATTGTATAAATTGTCAGAATGGCATATAATATAATTGTAATAACCATTAATTGAATAGGGTTTTCCACTATCCCTGTCTATATTGATAAATTTATCATCTAAAAGGGAAAGTGTGAAAAGAAATGAGTGAAAAAATCACCAAGATAAGAGAACAGGTATTGAAACTAAAGCCTTATGATGATATTTTGTTTGAAAAACTAATGGAGGATATAGAGGTTTGTCAAGAAATATTGCGTGTTATCTTAGAAGATGATGAGCTGGTGGTAGAGTCGGTTGTTCCGCAAAACAGTATTAAAAATCTGCAAGGACGTTCAGTTTGTTTGGATGCATTATGTGTGCTGAAGGACGGAACGCGTTGTAATGTCGAAGTACAAAAGGCAGATAACGACAGCCATATTAGAAGAACGAGATATCATGCAGCATGTATCACAGCCAATATCACCGATCCGGGAGAACGATTTGAGAACGTTCCAAACGTATGCATTGTATATATATCAGCATTTGACTTGCTAAAGAAAAAGAAAACAATTTACCATGTAGAGTCAATCGTAAGAGAAATAGGGGATGTATTAGACAATGGTTTAACAATAATTTTTGTCAATACTGAAATATATGACGGAACAAACATATCAGAATTGATGAAATGCTTCACACAGGAAATTGTCAAAGACGAAAAGTTTCCTGCATTGTCGAAGCGGGTGAGTTATTTCAAGGAAGAGCAGAAAGGAGCGGATACTATGTGTAGTATTATTGAAGATATCGTAAATGAAGAGAAAAAAGAAATGATACTAAAACTTCGTGCGAGAGGGGTGGCATATGATATTGTCGCGGAATCATCTGGAATGACAGTAGAGCAGATTAGACAAATAGAAGAAGCCGCTCTACAGATGGCATAGGTATACAAATGAAATACTAAGTGTTAAGGGATATAGCAAAAGGGCTATATCTCTTTTTTTGTTATTCGTATGGACTGGTTAATAAGCACACAATTTGATATAATAAGAACAATGATGCTGAACTAATTCAGCTTCAACCAGGAGGATTTCTATGTATCAAGTGTTAATCATCGGTGGCGGTGTTATCGGATGTGCGGTAGCACGTGAACTGTCACGATATCAGGGGAAAATAGCAGTACTTGAACGAGCAAGTGACCTATGTGAAGGAACATCAAAGGCAAACAGTGGAATTGTTCATGCAGGGCATGATGCAAAACCAGGAAGCCTGAAGGCACATCTGAATGTGCTTGGTAATCAGAAAATGGAAGCACTGTCGAAAGAACTTGACTTTTCATTTAAGAGAAACGGTTCCATGGTGCTCTGTTTTCATGAGGAAGAGCGCAGTAAACTGGAACAACTCAAAAAACAGGGAATTGAAAATGGTGTCAAAGGGTTGGAAATCCTGAATGCCGAAGAAGCAAGAAAAAAAGAGCCCAATCTTTCAGAAGAGGTGGTGGCTGTCCTTTATGTGCCAAGCGGAGGTATTGTGTGTCCGTTTGGATTGACAATTGCACTGGCGGAAAATGCGATAGAAAATGGCGTGGAATTTCATCTGAATACAGAAGTGACAGCAATCGAGCGGCGTTCTGAGAGTTACTTGGTGCATACCAATCAAGGCGATTTTGAGAGTGAAGTAGTAGTCAATGCAGCAGGTGTCTATGCGGATGCTATTCATAATATGGTGGCAGCCTATGACAGTCAACAGAGTGAAACGACAGCAGGTAGTGAAGATAACAAAATGGAAATCACGCCTCGCAGGGGTGAATATTGCTTGTTGGATAAAAAAGTCGGAACTTATGTATCCCACACCTTGTTTCAATTACCGAATGAGTCGGGAAAAGGTGTTCTTGTGACACCGACCGTACACGGCAATCTGTTGGTTGGTCCGACGGCAAATTTTATTGAAGATAAAGAAGATATCAGTACAACGGCGGAAGGAATGGCTGTTGTGGCAGAACGAGGCGGAAAGAGTGTCAAAAATCTTCCAATCAAACAAGTCATTACATCCTTTTCGGGGTTGCGTGCAAGATGTACAAAGCGTCCGCAGCTAGCAGAAGGTGCTTGGAAGTCCGCGATAAATGGGGATTTCGTAATCGGGGAAGTTTCAGGAGCAAAGAACTTTATTGATGTAGCGGGAATTGAATCACCGGGACTTTCAGCAGCGCCTGCAATCGGTGAATATGTTGCACAGGTGGTACAGGATATTCTGCATTTACCGGATAACAGCAAGTTCAATCCGATACGAAAGGGGATTCCATGTATGGCAATTGCATCTGTGGAAGAAAAGAAAGCATTGATTCAAGAAAATCCGGCATATGCCAATGTAATCTGCCGTTGCGAACTGGTGACAGAAGGTGAAATATTAGATGCCATTCACAGACCGCTTGGCGCAACAACTTTAGATGGCGTGAAACGCAGAACAAGAGCTGGTATGGGAAGATGTCAAGCCGGATTTTGTTCTCCGAAGACGGTTGAAATATTGGCGCGAGAGTTGAATGTAGAGCCGGAAACAATTACTAAGGCAGGCGGAACTTCGATTTTCCTGATGGGAGAGAATAAGGGCAACTTGGCAGGGGAGGTGCAGTCATGAAAGCAGATATTGTAATCATCGGCGGTGGTCCCGCAGGTCTGGCGGCAGCAGTGGCGGCACATCAATCAGGCGTGACTGATATAGTCATTTTAGAGAGAGACAAGGAACTGGGCGGTATATTGAACCAGTGTATTCATAATGGGTTTGGCTTGCATACCTTTAAGGAGGAGCTAACCGGACCGGAGTACGCAGCTCGTTTTGTGGCACAAGTGGATGAAATGCAAATTCCACACCTGCTGAATACTATGGTGGTAGACATCAGAAGTGCTGAGAAGACGAAAATCATCACTGCCATGAACAAAGAGCAGGGCATATTTGAAATAGAAACCCGTGCGGTCATATTGGCAATGGGCTGCAGGGAGCGCTCCCGTGGTGCCTTAAACATTCCGGGTTACCGCCCGGCAGGCATTTATTCGGCAGGAACAGCGCAACACTATGTCAATATAGAAGGCAAGATGCCGGGCAAGGAAGTTGTTATTTTGGGTTCCGGTGATATTGGGTTGATTATGGCAAGAAGAATGACGCTTGAAGGTGCCAAGGTGAAAGTGGTAGCGGAACTGATGCCTTATTCGGGTGGCTTAAAGCGTAACATTGCGCAATGCCTGAATGATTTTGATATTCCTTTGAAATTGAGCCATACGGTCATTGATATTGCAGGAAAAGAGCGTGTGGAAGGCGTGACAATCGCCAAAGTAGATGACCACTTGAAGCCAATTCCGGGAACCGAAGAATATATTCCGTGCGATACGCTGTTACTTTCAGTTGGACTCATTCCGGAAAATGAGCTTTCGGCCATGCTTGGAGTGGAAATGAATCCGGTAACTTCAGGTCCGCTGGTCAATGAAAGTCTTGAAACAGATATCGAAGGTGTCTTTGCATGTGGGAATGTGCTGCATGTGCACGATTTGGTAGATTATGTTTCAGAAGAGGCGAAACTTGCAGGTGAAAATGCTGCAAAATATGTATCAGGCATATTGTCCGAAACAGTCAATGAAATTCCGATAAAGGCTGTAGACGGCGTCAGATACACGGTTCCGAGCAGAATTGATCCTGTCAGAATGGCAGAGGAGCAAATTGTGCGTTTTCGTGTCGGAAATACCTATCAAGATGTATATGTTGCACTTTATTATAATGACAAATTGATTTCTCGTAAGAAAAAACGAGTTATGGCACCCGGCGAAATGGAGAGCCTGAAACTTAAAAAGCAGGAACTGCTGGCATTTGAGGATTTGCGAGAAATCACAATCAGAATTGAGCAAGATTGACAATAACTTATGAGTATGTAGATGAGCGGAGAAATTTGCAAAGTACAGATAGTCAGTGAGAAGTAGTATATTGAAGACAGAAAGGTGACATGACCCACATGGAAAATAGAGAATTAACTTGTATCGGCTGTCCGATTGGATGCAATCTGACAGTAACAATAGGCGATAATGGCGATATCACAGTGACCGGTAACACCTGCCCCAAAGGCGCAGAGTACGCCAAAAACGAAGTAACAAACCCACGCAGAACCGTTACATCGACCGTACAAGTCAACAACGGAAAGACATTATCAGTCAAGACAAAAGAGGATATTCCGAAAGACAAAATAATGGATTGTGTTCTTGCTCTTAAGAATGTGGTCGCGAAAGCGCCGGTTCACATTGGAGATGTTGTCTTGCACAATGTGGCAGGTACAGGCATAGATATTGTAGCGACTAAGAATATTGTTTAATGGAAGACGATTCAAATGGAATTATGTAAACTATCACGTATAGATAATATATGAATCGGGAGGGATACACAATGCAGAAATATGTAATGGCACTTGATCAGGGAACCACCAGTTCCAGATGTATTTTATTTGATAAAACAGGCAAGATTTGTTCCATGGCGCAGAAGGAATTTACGCAGCTTTATCCACAACCAAGTTGGGTGGAGCATAATCCGATGGAGATATGGTCATCACAACTTTCCGTTGCAACGGAAGCAATGGCAATGGTCGGAGCGGAACCGGAAAACATCTCAAGCATTGGCATCACTAATCAACGTGAGACAACAATTGTGTGGAACAAGCACACAGGTGAGCCGATTTACAATGCAATTGTATGGCAATGCCGTCGTACGGCTGCGATGATAGATAAACTATGTGAAGACGGATTTGATAAAATGATTACGGCAAAGACGGGATTAATTCCGGATGCTTATTTTTCCGCATCTAAAATTGCGTGGATTCTCAACAACGTTCCGGGTGCAAAAGAAGCTGCCGAGGCAGGTAATCTGCTGTTTGGTACTGTGGACACATGGCTCATTTGGAATTTGACCAAGGGCGAGGTTCATGTGACGGATTATACAAATGCGTCTCGGACAATGTTATATGATATTCATAATTTATGCTGGGATGAGGAACTGCTGAACCTTTTTGGGATACCCAAATCCATGCTTCCCGAAGTGAAACCATCCAGTTGCATTTACGGCAAGACAGATAAAGGTATACTCGGTGGAGAAATTCTGATTGCAGGGGCAGCAGGTGACCAGCAGGCAGCGCTATTCGGACAGTGCTGTTTTGAACCGGGCGAAGTGAAGAATACATACGGAACGGGTTGTTTCTTATTAATGAATACAGGAAAGAAGGCTATTTCATCAAAGAATGGTCTGCTGACTACAATTGCAGCCGGTGACAGCGAGCAGGTGGAATATGCGCTGGAGGGAAGCGTATTTGTAGCAGGGGCTTCTATTCAGTGGCTGCGTGACAGCATGCGCATGATTAAGGAAGCAAGACAGTCGGAAGAATATGCCGATGAAGTTTCTGATACCAACGGAGTCTATATTGTGCCTGCATTTACGGGACTTGCGGCGCCTTATTGGAATCCGTATGC
>DATESB010000083.1:0-14376 GCA_035271065.1 Lachnospiraceae bacterium
AAATGCATTTATGACGAGGAACTTGCAGATGCTGAAGACCATTTTGAGATGACCTATAATGCAAAAGGTAACCCATATGCCATTTTAGGAGAAGGACGAAAACAACTTGATTCAGGCGAACTTGTTCAGACAAGAAGAACCTTAGTATATGACAGAACATCACAGAACGGAATGTGTGAGTTGTTTGTATATTATGAGGAAAAGTATGATCTGGAAGGCAACCAATTAGACAATACCGCAATATTAGACATGTATGAAGTAGATAAAGAAAGCCATGAAGTCTACCCTTCAGGCAGGCAAGCATGGGCAGATGCCGGAAACGCAGCCTACCGAGAAGCCACCGGCGAATGAGTGACTCAGCAGTTAGTCGGTCAGTTGGGAGCTAGATAGGCTGATAGACGGGAATACAAAAAGTTGTATCAAATACGGTCTTGTCTAGAAGTGCAAACAAGTGTTAAAATAGTGGCATGTGAGGTGAATACAATGGCAAGAGAAAACGGACAATCCAAATATTATATTTTAATGGACAACTTAAAAAAGGATATGAGCAACGGTATCATCAAGGCGGGAGACAGAATTCCGTCCGAGAATGAACTTGCGGCAAAGTTCCAAGTGAGCAGACATACTGTCCGCAAAGCATTGTCTATCCTAGAAAATGAAGGACTCATTGAAGCAATCCATGGCAAAGGAACATTTTGTGTAGAGCGTTTACGCATGAACGGGAGCGCATCTCATAATATTGCCGTGATTACGACCTACATTTCCGATTATATATTCCCGCGTGTCATACAAGGAATAGACAGCGTTCTGACCAGAGAAGGCTATAGTATTATTCTGAAGAATACCGGAAACAGCCAGAAGAATGAGGCGAAGGCGTTGGAAGATATTATGACCAAGAATATTGACGGTCTGATTATTGAGCCAAGTAAAAGTGAGATTTTCTGCCGTCACATGAACCAATATGAAGCACTTGATATGATGAAGATACCATATGTGTTTCTGCAGGGAACTTATCCGCAAATGAAGCAAAAGCCCAATATCGTTATGGATGACGTGGAAGGTACTTATCTGTTGACTAAGTATTTGATAGAGTTGGGACATAAGCACATCATAGGCATTTTTAAGATAGACGACAGCCAAGGCATGGCGCGCCACAAAGGCTATATTAAGGCACTAAATGAGGCAGGGATGTTCTATAATCCTGACAATGTTATCCTGTTTCATACAGAAGACAGGAGCAAGAAGCCGGCAGCGATGGTGAAGCAGTTTGTGGAAAGTAAAATGGAGATGGACGCTATTGTATGTTATAACGACCAGATTGCATTAGAAGTCATTAAGGCGTTGGAGGTATATAATCTTAAGGTGCCGGAGGATATTTCCGTTACCGGTTACGACAATTCATTAATTGCGGAAAATGGTCCGGTGAAACTTACCACGATATCGCATCCGCAAGAAAAGATTGGCGAAATGATAGCGGAATTACTGTTAGAGAAAATAAGAAGTATCGATGACAAGGACAGCAAAATTGCCTGCATTGTCAAGCCGGAGATGATTATCAGGGAATCCTGTAAGAAACGAAATTGATAAGACATGACGCAAGGCGGAGATAGAAACCCAAAATAGAATCCCGAAGCCCAACAAAACAACTTGTCTACATAACCGTACAAGTTATATACTTGAAATGTAAGCGGGAAAGTACCGCAAGGGACAAACACATTTCAGGAGGGTTTCAAAATGAAGACAGGAAAAGCATACAAGTTTTGGTTTTGTACAGGTTCACAGGACTTATACGGAGATGAGTGTCTTGCAAATGTAGCAAAGCATTCTCAGATTATCGTAGAAGCATTGAATAAGTCGGGCGTATTGCCGTTTGAGGTAGTATGGAAGCCGACCTTGATTACAAATGAGTTAATCAGAAAGACATTTAATGAAGCAAATGCGGATGAAGAATGTGCCGGAGTTATCACATGGATGCATACTTTTTCACCGGCAAAATCATGGATATTGGGACTTCAGGAATACAGAAAGCCACTTTGCCATTTTCATACACAATTCAATCAGGAAATTCCATATGACACGATTGATATGGATTTCATGAATGAAAATCAGGCAGCACATGGGGACAGAGAATACGGTCATATTGTGAGCCGTATGGGTATTGAACGAAAGATTATCGTAGGCTATTGGGATAATAAAGAAGTACAGGAGAAACTGGCAAGTTGGATGAGAACCGCAATCGGTCTCATGGAATCTTCTCATATCAGAGTCTGCCGTATTGCCGACAACATGAGAAATGTTGCTGTTACCGAGGGTGACAAGGTAGAAGCACAGATTAAGTTTGGCTGGGAGATTGACGCATATCCCGTTAATGAAATTGCAGAATATGTGCAGGATGTGGCAGCAGGTGACATCAGTGCATTAACAGACGAATATTACAGCAAATATGACATTATTCTTGAGGGAAGAGACGTAGCAGAATTCAGAAAGCATGTAGAAGTACAGGCAGGTATTGAAATCGGCTTTGAAAAATTCCTGGAAGAGAAGAATTATCAGGCAATTGTTACCCATTTCGGAGATTTGGGTGCTTTGAAGCAATTACCGGGACTTGCAATCCAGAGATTAATGGAGAAGGGCTATGGTTTTGGTGGAGAAGGCGATTGGAAGACGGCCGCTATGGTTCGCCTGATGAAGATTATGGCAGCAGGTGTTCCCAATGCAAAGGGTACCTCTTTTATGGAAGATTATACATATAATCTGGTACCGGGCAAGGAAGGTATCTTGCAGGCACATATGCTGGAGGTATGTCCAACAGTTGCAGACGGCAAGATAGGAATTAAAGTATGTCCGCTTTCCATGGGTAACAGAGAAGATCCGGCACGTTTGGTATTTACATCCAAGACAGGTCCTGCTGTAGCAACGACCTTGATTGATTTGGGTAATCGCTTCAGACTGATTATCAATGCAGTAGATTGCAAGAAGGTTGAAAAACCGATGCCGAAACTTCCGGTAGCAACTGCTTTCTGGACACCGCAGCCGGATTTGGCAACAGGTGCAGAAGCATGGATCTTGGCAGGCGGTGCGCATCACACAGCATTCTCTTACGATTTAAGTGTAGAACAAATGGTAGATTGGGCGGCAGCAATGGGTATCGAGAGTGTTGTAATCGATCAGGATACAACAATCAGAAGTTTTAAGAACGAGTTACGTTGGAATGAAATTGCCTTTAAATAGGCAAAAGAAGTGGAGGGTTATCACATGAGTTTAGATGCAAAAAGTACCATTACAAGCGGTAAGGCAGTGTTGGGTATTGAGTTTGGTTCAACCAGAATTAAAGCGGTTTTGGTGGATGAAAGCAATATGCCGATTGCTTCCGGAGCACATGATTGGGAAAACAGTTATGTAGATAATATCTGGACATACAGCCTTGATGAAGTGTGGACAGGATTACAGGATTGCTATCAGGATTTATTAAAGGATGTAAAACAGAAATACGGTGTGACCATTCAAACGCTTGGTGCAATTGGCTTCAGCGCTATGATGCATGGATATATGGCATTTGATAAGAACGGTGAATTGTTGGTTCCGTTCCGTACATGGAGAAACACGATTACAGAGCAGGCATCTGAGGAATTGACCAAGGTATTTCATTATCATATTCCGCAGAGATGGAGCATTGCGCATTTGTATCAGGCAATTCTGAACAATGAAGCACACGTTAGCCAGATTGATTTTCAGACGACTCTGGCAGGATATGTACACTATAAAATGACAGGTCAGAAGGTTCTTGGTGTTGGTGAAGCTTCCGGAATGTTCCCGATTGATATTGAGACAAAGAGCTTTAATACACGCATGATAGCACAGTTTGATGAGTTAAATGCATCTAAGAATTTTGCATGGAAGCTTGGTGATATTCTTCCGAAAGTACTTGTTGCAGGTGAAGATGCAGGTACGCTTACCGAAGAAGGAGCAAAGTTGCTTGATACTTCAGGTGCTTTACAGGCAGGCATTCCGCTTTGTCCTCCGGAAGGAGATGCAGGAACTGGTATGGCAGCAACTAATTCAGTTGCAGTTCGCACCGGTAATGTGTCGGCAGGAACATCTGTATTTGCCATGATTGTATTGGAAAAGGATTTGACCAAGGTATACGATGCAATCGACCTTGTCACAACGCCAACCGGTAATCTGGTAGGTATGGTACATTGCAACAACTGTACTTCAGATTTGAATGCTTGGGTAAATCTGTTCAAGGAATTTGCGGAGAGTTTCGGTATGAAAGTTGACATGAACGAACTCTTTGGAACCCTATATAATAAGGCGCTGGAAGGTGATGCAGACTGTGGTGGTTTGCTGGCATATAACTATTTTTCAGGAGAGCATATTACAGGCTTTGAAGAAGGACGTCCTTTATTTGTCCGTACTCCTGAGAGCAAGTTCAATTTAGCAAACTTTATGCGCGTGCATCTGTTTACGGCACTCGGTGCATTGAAGACAGGATTGGATATTCTGTTAAAAGAAGAAGGTGTAAAGGTTGATGAAATCTTTGGACACGGCGGACTCTTTAAGACCAAAGGTGTTGGGCAGAAGGTAATGGCGGCTGCTATGAATGCACCTGTATCAGTTATGGAAACAGCAGGTGAAGGTGGTGCATGGGGTATTGCATTGCTTGCTTCCTATATGATAGGTAAATCTGCAAATGAAACATTGGATGATTATCTGGCACAGAAGGTTTTTGCCGGCAAAGCAGGTTCCAAAATAGAGCCGGATGCAAAAGACGTAGCAGGCTTTGATGAATTCATTGCACGCTATACAAAAGGTTTACCGATTGAAAGAGCAGCAGTGGACTATTTGAAATAGTTGTCCAAAATGCACAAAATACGGAGCAAAACAATTTGTTTATTGATTAAACTAATTATTGAAACTACTAATTGGATATGCTATACTACGGGAGAAGCATACAAACTTCTCCCGTTCATATTGGGTTTTAAGCATTTCCATATAAAATGGAGGATTTGTCTATGTTAGAACAATTAAAGCAAGAGGTATATGAAGCCAACATGGCACTCCCAAGGTATGGACTGGTTACTTTTACTTGGGGAAATGTCAGTGGAATTGACCGTAAGGAAGGTTTGTTTGTCATCAAGCCAAGTGGTGTAGAGTACGACAAATTGAGACCGGAAGATATGGTAGTTATGGATTTGTTCGGAGAAAAGATAGAAGGAGAATATAATCCCTCATCGGATACACCGACACATCTTGAACTATATAAGGCTTTTGAAGAAATAGGCGGAATTGTACATACACATTCTTCCTATGCAACATCCTGGGCACAGGCAGCAAGAAGTATTCCCTGCTACGGAACGACACATGCAGATTATATGTACGGCGAAATACCCTGTGCAAGAAGTCTGAGCAGAGACGAGATTAACGGAGAATACGAGAAAAACACAGGACTGTTAATCATTGATACTTTTAAAGACAGAGACCCAATGGCAGTACCTGCAGTATTATGTGCAAACCACGGACCGTTTTCATGGGGTAAGGATGCACACGAAGCAGTTCACAATGCAGTTGTACTTGAAGAAGTAGCCAAAATGGCATACCGCACCGAATTAATCAATTCAGATGCAAAACCTGCTCCGCAGGTATTACAGGATAAGCACTATTACCGCAAACACGGTGATAATGCGTATTACGGGCAAGCGAAATAGAAGCAACCAAAATCAAGAAGGAGAACGCACATGAACACATTGGAGTTACAAAAACAAGCCAATGAAATCCGCAAAGGTATCGTAACAGCAGTACACGCTGCCAAAGCCGGTCATCCGGGCGGATCACTCTCGGCGGCAGATATCTACACATATCTGTATTTCGAAGAAATGAATATTGATCCTAAAAATCCAAAAAAGGCAGACAGAGACCGTTTTGTATTATCAAAAGGTCACACAGCACCGGGCTTATATTCAGCGCTGGCATACAGAGGTTATTTTCCGGTAGAGGATTTGAAGACATTACGACATTTAGGTTCTCATTTGCAAGGACATCCTTGTATGCAGCATACACCGGGCGTTGACATGTGCAGCGGTTCTTTGGGACAGGGCGTATCAGTAGCAACCGGTATGGCACTCTCCGCAAAGCTTTCCAATGAGAATTACAGAGTATATTCTCTGCTTGGTGACGGTGAGTTGGCAGAAGGACAGGTATGGGAAGCAGCAATGTTTGCGGGACACAAGAAGTTAGACAATCTTGTAGTAATCGTAGATAATAACAACCTACAGATTGACGGACCGGTTACCGAAGTATGTAATCCGTATCCCATTGATGAGAAGTTCAAAGCATTTAACTTCCATGTAATTAATTGTGATGCACATAATTTTGATGAATTACGCGCAGCATTTGCAGAAGCAAGAAATACAAAGGGAATGCCGACTGCTATCATAGCAAAGAGCTTAAAAGGCAAGGGCGTTTCATTTATGGAAAATAACGTTGCATGGCATGGTGTAGCACCGAATGATGAGCAATATGCGATTGCAATGGCAGATTTAGAGAAAGTAGGTGAAGCACTATGTCAGAAGTAAAGAAGATTGCAACCAGAGTCAGCTATGGTAATGCGCTTGTAGAACTCGGTAATGAGCATGATAATCTTGTAGTGCTTACCGCAGACTTAGCAGCAGCAACCAAGACAGATATTTTCATGAAAGCACATCCGGATAAGCATATTAACTGCGGTATTGCAGAAGCAAATATGACTTGTATTGCAGCAGGTCTTGCAGCAACAGGTAAAGTCCCTTTTGCAAGTTCCTTTGCAATGTTTTCAGCAGGACGTGCATTTGAACAGGTTAGAAACAGCATCGGATATCCTCATTTGAATGTAAAAATTGGTGCAACACATGCCGGTATTTCTGTAGGAGAAGACGGTGCATCACATCAGTGTAATGAAGACATTGCGTTGATGAGAACAATTCCGGGCATGGTGATTATCTCTCCGGCAGACGATGTAGAAGCACGTGCAGCAGTAAAAGCAGCATATGAATATGTTGGCCCGGTATATCTTCGTTTCGGACGTGCAGCAGTTCCTGTATTCAATGATGAAGCAACTTATAAGTTTGAAATGGGCAAGGGTGTTGTACTGAGAGAAGGAAAAGATGTTACAATCGTAGCAACAGGTCTTACTGTTCCGGAATCAATGGGTGCAGCTGAAATGCTTGCAGCAGACGGAATTGATGCAGAGGTAATTAACATTCATACCATTAAGCCATTGGATGAAGATTTGATTATCGCATCTGCAAAGAAGACAGGTAAAGTTGTAACAGCAGAAGAACATTCCGTCATCGGCGGACTCGGTTCAGCAGTATGCGATGCACTTTGCGCGAAGTTACCGACCCCGGTATGCAAGATTGGTATGCAGGATGTATATGGCGAGTCAGGTTCAGCAGGTGAACTGATTCATAAGTACTTGTTAGATGCAGAAGGCATTTATAAACAAGTGAAGGATTTCCTTAAATAAGCAAAAAGTATGTTTTATTCAGGAGGGCCCCGGCAGAGATGTCGGGGTTCTTTTTATGTGATTAAAAATTTAGGTTATTAAGTAAATTTACTTTACGGAATTTGTGATTTATGTTATGCTCATAAAGAAGATATCAATTCATTATATGATTGGTGTCAATATACAGAAATAGCGGGGGAACAACATGGCAAAGCGGGTTACAATGAGGGACATAGCAAAGGAATTGGGCATTAGCACGGTATCGGTATCTAAGGCATTGTCCGGCAAGGAAGGTGTCAGCCGAGAAGTCAGAGATAGAATCAAGAGTAAGGCTGATGAAATGGGATATCGCTATAACGCTGCAAGCAAGGGCTTTATCGATGATAAGAGTTACAACATCGGAATACTGATTGCAAAACGATTTGTCGAGGACGATTCTGCTTTTTATTCAAAACTGTATAATAATATGATTATAAAGTTGGGCGAGAAGAACTATTTCGGTATTATGGAGATTTTGTCCAAGGAAGACGAACGTGCCTGCACTTTGCCGAATATGATTACCAATCATAAGGTGGACGGTATTATCATATTGGGACAGTTGAAAAATCGATATATCGATAGCATTAAAGAAGCCGATATTCCATACATCTTTTTGGATTTTTATGATGAACATTCACAAGTGGATTCCATTGTCAGCGACAGTGTCTACGGAAGTTATCTGTTGACCAATTATCTGATTGATAACGGACATAAAAAGATTGGCTTTATTGGAGATGTATTTGCAACCAGTAGTATTTTAGATCGATATTTAGGTTATTATAAATCATTGTTACAGCACGAAATCCAACTCCGCGAGGATTGGGTGATTAAGGACAGAGATGAGAACGGACAGCTTTTCAGTGAATATACATTTCCCATGGAAATGCCGGAAGCGTTTGTGTGTAACTGTGACGAGGTTGCTTATATTGTAGTAGAGGCTTTGAAGAAGATAGGCTACAGAGTGCCGGAAGATATCTCAGTAGTCGGATATGATGACTATATTTATGCAACATTGTGTAAGCCACAATTAACCACGTTTGCCGTAGACCTAGAGGTTATGGCAGCAATGGCAGTAGAGGCAATACTGCGCAGCATCCGAGGAGAGGACTATTCTCCGGGCAGAAAAGTCATCAGTGGCAGTCTTGTAATTAGAAATTCAGTTATGGAAAGGAACTAGGCCAAGATGCATGAAATAATATTTTTGAAACCTGAAATCAAGGATTTAATATGGGGACGTGAAATATGGACCGTCAGCGCCCATAAACATGGAGACTGTATTGTAAGTCATGGCAATTATGAGGGAATGCATTTATCTGAGTTATGGACAAATCACAGAGAATTATTTGGCAATGTCCAAGGAGAAGTTTTTCCGTTATTAGTGAAGCAGATTGATGCAAAGGATGATTTGAGCATTCAGGTTCATCCGGATGATGTCTATGCAAAGGAGCATGAAAATGGCTCGCTTGGCAAGACAGAATGTTGGTACGTACTTGATTGTAATACGGACGGAAGTATTATTATAGGACATCATGCCAAGACAAAACAACAACTGAAGGACATGATTGCAGAGAACAAATGGAACGAACTGCTACGGGAAATTCCGATGAAACGAGGAGATTTCTTTCAAATCGAGCCGGGAACCATACATGCAATTAAGGGGAATACCTCCATTATGGAAATCCAGCAAAGCAGCGATGTCACTTACCGGTTGTATGATTACGGAAGACTCAAAGACGGTAAACCGCGTGAATTACATATTGAAAAGAGTGTAGATGTTATAAAAGTACCTTATGCGGATGATAAAAAGACAAACAGTAGCGCCGAAAATGAGGAATTAGTTTCCTGTAAATATTATGCGGTTCATAAATATCATGTGGATGGTCATAGAAAGTTTATGCAGGACAAACCATTTCAGATTATCAGTGTAATTAAAGGAGAAGGCAAGATAGACGGACATTGCATTAATGCCGGCGACTCGTTTATCATACCGTTTGGATACGGTGAATACGCGGTAGACGGAGATGTAGAATTACTGCAAACGCAGATAGGGGGAGTATGATGAAATTCGGAGCACTTGAAGCAGGCGGAACAAAAATGGTATGTGCAGTAGGCTTGGAGGACGGCACGATATTGGAACAAGTGTCTATTCCGACCAAGGAACCGGCAGAGACGATACCACTGATTGTTGATTATTTCAAAGATAAAAGAATTGCATCCCTTGGAATTGGTTCCTTTGGGCCGGTAGATGTAAACAAAAAATCAGACACCTACGGACATATTCTGGATACGCCGAAGTTGGCGTGGAAGGGATATGATTTGGTGGGAGAAATAAAGCGTGAGTTGAATGTGCCGATTGAATTGGATACGGATGTAAATGGTTCCTGCCTTGGGGAAATGACATTTGGATGTGCACAGAATTTGAAAAATGTTATTTATATTACAATCGGAACAGGAATTGGTGTGGGAATCGGTATTAACGGTAAGTTGCTCCATGGAATGCTGCATCCGGAAGCCGGACATATTTTGATGAGGAAACACCCGAAGGATCATTTTGAAGGCTGGTGTCCTTATCATGAAACCTGTTTTGAAGGATTGGCAGCAGGACCGGCAATTGAAAAACGCTGGAACAGCAAGGCGATAGACTTGGCAAAACGGGAAGAAGTATGGGAATTAGAAGCATACTATATTGCTCAGGCGTTGACAAACTATATATTTACCCTTTCTCCACAGAAAATTATTCTAGGCGGAGGTGTTATGCACCAGACGCAGTTATTTCCGCTTGTTCGTAAGAAGACATTAGCAATGGTAAATGGATACGTTCATACAAAAGAGTTAGAAGATATTGATAACTACATTGTTCCCGCACGTCTACACGACGACCAAGGAATTATGGGCGCAATACAATTGGCTAAATGGGCCATTGGAAAAAAATAAAGAAATTAAATATATTTCACTATAAGAACCCTTTTTATCGTTTCAACCTGATAAAAAGGGTTTTCTTATCGACACATAATTCCAAATTATGCAATTATAATGTGATACCATAAAACCGCTACAAGCAGACAAATGATAGAGAAAGGACTTTGCGGGGATTATTATGGTAGAAGTTATTTATAATGAAAAGAATGCGGAAACAACGAAAACTGAAAATCTGATACGCCTGCCAAAAAACATTCGACAGGTAGGAGTTGCAGGTAATCACCTGAAAATCTATATGGAAGACTATGTACAGAGTTATATTCGCCGTTTTTCAGTGTGTCAGGAAGATGCGTGTTTTGTGCTGTTTGGAAAGACGATATATGCAACAGACAGGCAGTACATATTTATCAGTGGAGCAATTCGGGTTGTTGAAGAAAATATATTTCATCAAAAAATGGAGGTACATGCCGAAGCATGGGAGAAACTTCGCATTGCCGCCAGAGAGTTTTTTCCGGATTTGGAACAGGTAGGCTGGGCAAATACAAGAGACAACCTTTCGGCCTATGATACAGAAATCACACACAGACGGTTTTTTTCAGAGAAAAAAGGTGTCTATTATCATTCAACGGAAAATGAAGAAGAATTTTATACACTTTCAAGTGGAATGCTGAAAAAAGAGGATGGCTACTATATCTATTTCAGTCCCAACGAAGCAATGCAGAATTATATGATAGAAAGCCGGGAAGAAAAAGAAACAGTAGAGGAAAATGAAGTGCCGGAGGAAACAATGGTACATTTTCGCACAATTATGAGAGAACGGAAAGAAGCAGTTGAGCATCGACGGACGATTGCCTACTTATCCTGTGCCAGCACATTTCTCGTTATATTGGTCATGGCAATCGGAATCACCATGATAAATAACTACGAGAAAATGAGAGAAATGGAAACTACTCTAGCAGGCATATCGACTATGCTGTCCGGTGATACAGAGACAATGGTGGCGCAAGAAGAAAATATCCAAGAAGAAATGAAAACAACGGTAGAACTATCCGAGGGTGCCGGTCATGTGATGCAAAATGATAAAGGAGTTGAGAACGAAATAACAGAGAGTGCAGCAGAAGAAACAGAAACAGTGGAAAAAGAAGAAGCAGTAGCAGGAGAAGAAGTAGCAGATGTCGCAGAAGTGGAAGAAGAGATAACGGAGGCGACGGAAGAATTAATAATAGAAGAAACAGCACCGGAAGAGGTAACAGAAAAGTCGGAAGAATTAGTAATAGAAGAAACGGCTCCGGAAAATGCAGCAGAGAAACCAGAAGCAGCGGTGGAGGCAAGCAGTGCAGGCAATACATATGTAGTGAAAAGGGGAGATACCCTTGCCAAAATCAGTTGGAAATTTTATCAGACGGCAGACATGGTAGACGAGATTTGTGAACTCAATCAAATTGAAAATCGAGACATTATTTTATACGGAAAGGAAATTTTGCTTCCATAAATAAATCGTGTTATACTATTTACGTTATTCTATATTTAGTGAATTACTGATGAAGAGGGAAAAGAATATGTCACGTTCGCGGGATTATTTTGAAAAGAAACAGGATAATGATAAAAATGAATTTCGACATAAATTATTGCGTCATCGATTGACTGTTTTCTATCGCACTCTCTTGGTGATTTTGGTTCTTGCGGCGATATCCATAGCCCTGTATTTTAATTATAAGAACATGATTTATACAGATTATGAAGTTGTGAAAAGGGTTGAATTTGAAGAAACATCAACAGCTTCTTATATGAACTATAACGGCAATATACTTAAATTCAGTCAGGATGGCGCCATTGCATTTACGATGGATGACACAATGCTGTGGAACGAAACCTATGAAATGCAGAACCCCATGGTAGATATTGCGGGTGAATATGTTGTACTTGGCGATTATATGGGAACACAGATCTATGTGATGAATTCCACCGGTAAATGTGGTGAGATAGACGCGATGCTACCGGTACAGAAGTTCTGTGTTTCAGCAAGCGGAACAGTAGCAGCAGTTTTGGAAGATGGTGCAACGACATGGATTCGTGTATATGATAAAGAAGGAACGACGATTGCTGATATAAAAACAACAATGGCAATCAGCGGTTATCCAATTAGCATTGCGCTTTCGGATGACGGTATTAAACTGGTGGTTTCATACTTGTTTATTGATAGTGGCATCTTGACGACTACCGTTGGATTTTATAACTTTGGTGCAGTCGGACAAAATGAAATTGATAATTTCGTAAGCGGATATAATTATTCCGATACAGTTGTTTCCTATGTTGATTTTGTGAATAACGAAACAGCCATAGGCGTGGGGGATGATAAGTTTGTGATTTATCGAGGTAACCAAAAGCCGGTCAGCGAATTTGAATTACCCTTGGAAGAAGAGATTAGAAGCGTATTTCACGGTGACAAATATACAGGGCTGGTATTTGCATCGGGAAACAGCGGAACGAAGTATCGCATTGATGTTTATGATGAAGCAGGCGGTCTGGCATTTACAAAAGACTTTGATATAGAGTATACGGATATTGTTTTGCACGGTGAACTGGTCATTATTTACAGTAGTTCAAATTGTGCAATCTATAACATCAATGGTGTAGAAAAGTACGCAGGGACATTTGATAAATCTGTCTTAACCGTCATTCCGACAGAGAGTTTAACACGCTTTTTATTGATTACAAGTAACCGGGCAGAAGAGATACAGTTGAAATAGATTGTGTACAAAAGAAAAGGGGCAGTAGGGGATGGAAGTTAATACATTGTTTGTAATTGTTGTCGCATTACTTGCCATCAGTGCGGTACATGGATATCGTAAGGGATTTCTCCGCATGGCGATATCTCTTTTTACCATTATATTAGTGATAGCGATTGTAACGGTTATATCACCATATGTCAGCAACTATCTGACAAATCATACGAAAGTATATGATCAGTTAAAAGAAAAAGTAGTTGAAGTATTTGCTGATAAAAATGAAGTCTATGATAATACGATAGAAGAAAATCAAATTAAAACAATAGAAACGTATGAATTGCCGGATATTATTAAGGCATGTTTGATTGAAAATAATACAACCGAAGTATATCACTCAATGATGGTATCGCTTTTTGAAGACTATGTAGCAGGGTATATCGCCAGAATGATTATCAATGCCATTACGTTTATTGGTTTGTTTTTAATGCTGGCAATTCTAATGGCTTTTGTCATTTTTTCTGCAGATATTATTGCAAAGATACCTATTATTAAAGGGTTTAATAAATTACTGGGAATGTTCGCGGGTTTATTCAGCGGTCTATTAATTGTGTGGGTTGGTTTCTTTGTTGCGATTATTTTCTTCGGAAATACAGTTGGTACGAAGATGCTTACCTATATTAATGATAGTGTATTTCTAACATTGCTCTTCAACACAAATCTTTTAGTTAAATTTATATCAAGTATGTAGTAACATACTATATGTTGTGTCTTTCTTCGACAAAAAATCTAGGCGGATACAATCTCGCAATTTCTTTGCAAAAAAATCAAAAAAATCGTTGACATTAGTCGTACAGAATGATATTATATACAAGCCGCACAGCGATAGGTAAACATCTGAAAAGTTGATTTTTACCAGTAAATATCAGCATTGTACGGTGTCTGCACCTTGTACTATGTACACGATTTCTTACAGAAATCGGCACCTTGATAACTAAACAGTATAACCAACCCTGAAAATTCAAAAAAGGATTCCAAAGAATCCAAAAAATGAGATTTCAGAAAAGAAACAACCTAGAAACAGTAAGTAGTTGTGATTTGCTTGCAAATCGCAACAGGGATAAAATTAGCTAGCAAGTTGATTTTGACCAAGGAAACAAACACATTATCAGAGAGTTTGATCCTGGCTCAGGATGAACGCTGGCGGCG
>DATESB010000084.1:0-10368 GCA_035271065.1 Lachnospiraceae bacterium
GTCGACATCTGTGCTCCTCCCGGTAAATCGATTGAAAATTCCAATAAATATACAATCTTAATGGCCATATAAGCCTCCCTATCCATGAAACCAGTTATTCTTCAAAATCCCTGCCTTGCTGCAGGGTCCTTCAGCGATATCCGTATCTCCGCCTGCTTCCAAGCACTCCGTCAAATGTAAAACGCTTTCAGCAGCAACGCGTGGATTCCACCACTGATTCATTTGTTGATATGCAGCACGTCCGTATTGTTCCTGTAATTCTCTATGCTTTAACAACATTTCTAACTGCTCTGTAATGCTCTTGATGCTTCCGCTTTTAAATACCAATCCGGTTTTTTGGTGCTGTACCAGCCACGGAGTTGCACCACATGCATGACTCGCAACAACGGCGCAGCCGGCATTTAGTGCTTCATAGATAACAGAGCCCCAGCCTTCCCAGAAGTTACTGGTCATCACATAAATATCTGCCTTTGCCATCCTGTCACGTGCTTCTAACGGAGACAAAAAATCAACGAACTTCGTAATTTCCGAAAGACCATATTCTTCTGCCAGATGTTCCATCTTGCTCCGCTCTTCGCCTTCTCCAATCATCGTTAGCGTAAAATGATACCCTTTTTCACGTAATCGTTTGGCGGCCTCAATGACCAAATCCGGTCTTTTCAATTTTAACATCCTGCCTGCCCAGAGAATTGTAGTGTTAGTCTCCGCCTCTCCATCAACAGTGGCTTCCCGTCGTTTATCCATCATCAGCTGATCCACGTCATACGCAAGGAACTGTGGAAAGTAGCCGAATTTGTAACATTTATTGAGATAGCATCTCATTTTACGATAATCATAAGCAGTATAAGCACTTGCTGCCAAAATATAAAGTCTCTTTTTGCGGTTTTTAATATGCAGTCTAATATATTTTTTTGTAAGTCGCGGGATAAAAAACTTAATAAAGCCTTCTTTTAGTGGTCTCTCTGAGTAACGAAAAGTTAATTTGTCTGCCTGAAGACGTGCCTCAACAAATTCTTCCGGGGCTGTTCCCATTACAACAAGGTCACTTTCTACAGAAAGCCGCATTCCTTTTTCACGATTTTCATCGCTTACATGCGTTTTCAACACATAAGGCGGTATTTCTTCAGCGCCCCAGCCCATACCTGCACGAAACGCTTCTATCGGCTCTGTTTCCACAAAAGTAAAACCATCACCAAGCAAGCGATACCATTCATCGCATAACGCTTTCTGGTGATGATTATAGTAATTTGAATAAAATGTTAATGTCTTAATTGGCATATGTGTGTCATTCCTTTGTTTATGCATACTACTGTATTACGATATAGTTTGATTGAGTGTTCTACTTTACCAGCAACTTTGCCAGTTCCATCCCAACACACTCAATCAGATAGAACCTTGAATATCCATTGTTTCGGTAAATACGATACTTAATCTTTGTTCGTTCCAACGCTTTTTGAATGCTCTTCTCATGACTTGTCCCGTTCATTCTGAAATTGGCCAGTACCTCATTCAATATTTCAATTCTGGCTCCGTTCTTCTTTAAGCGCAGAATCAAGTCATAGTCATCATGAATGGTTTCGCATTTATATTCATACTGTTCATACATCTTCTTGGTAATAAAGGTGGTCGGGTGATTCCAGTCGCGGGAGGTTGCATATTTGCGATTCCTGGCATGCTTGATAAATGTCTTACCGTCGGGAAAATGCATACGTAAATCCGCAAAAAACATATCAAATCCCGTCTTCTCATAACAATTCACCATGCGTTCCAATGCAATCGGCTCATACCAGTCGTCTGAATTAATCATACCGATGATATCTCCTGATGCAAGACTGATTCCTTTGTTCATTGCATCGTATATCCCATTATCCTTTTCTGAGATAATGCGGTAATAGACTCCTCTTTCAGCAAATTGACTCTCATAGTTCTTGGCAATCACCAACGTATCATCCGTTGACATCCCATCCACCAAAATATATTCTTTGGGCAGATAGGACTGTTGCAGTACAGACTCAATTGCCTGCTTGATTGTGTCAGCACTATTATAAGTTACTGTTATGATACTGACTGTCGTTTGCATCATTGCTTCTCCTTATTCATCATTACCTGCTTTTTATCCGCAGTCTCTTGAAAGGCCGCAGTGGAATCAGAAGCATTGAACAAAACCATAACAGTCTGAAACAGTAATTGAATATCCTTTAGGATACTGTAATTCTCTATATACATCAAATCCAACATCAGTTTATCTTTAGACGAAGTATTATACTTACCGATAATTTGTGCATATCCTGTCAATCCGGCCTTCATACGCAGTCGATATCGGAATTCCGGCATCTCTTTCGTATAATCCTCAACATTTTCAAGCATCTCCGGACGAGGTCCAACCAAACTCATATCACCACGTAAGATATTATAGAACTGTGGCAGTTCGTCTATTCTGTATTTGCGCAGAAACTTTCCTACCGAAGTAACCCTGTCATCATCGCCTACAACTGAATAATTCTCAACATTCTCACGCATGGTCCTGAATTTATAAATGACAAATACTTTTCCGTGTACCGTAGCTCTTTTCTGCTTAAACAGCACTTTCCCACCATCATTCTTCTTGATACAGACTGCACTAATCAACAAAATCGGACTTGTTACAATTAGTGCCAACGCAGATATTCCAATATCCATTAATCGTTTTACAATGCGTTGTTCAAATGTGATGGTATGAAACTGTGAAGAAAAGAAAGACATATCATCAATAACCACTTGTTTAGAGTTTCTCTCCAAAATGTCTGCAATCTGTGGATTGAAATACACATTTTTAAGATTCTGATAACAAAAATCCACAATACCGGTTCGCACATCCACTGGTACATCATAAAGAAATATCGTATCTGCGCGAAGCATCTTTTCCTCTAATCCATCGGATTGATAATGTACAATGGAGCCGATGTGATAGCGTTTTTTATAATCTCCCAATGCTCCTGCAACTCTTTTGGCTTCTTCTGTGTCAGACGCAATAATTAAACAATACTCAGCATCTTTAATCCAGAAGTAGAATGCATTTCCCAGATGTGTCATCAAAATGAAAATGAACACCTGTATCACAATAACCAAAAACAGAATGCCGACATTTTCAATTTTAAATACCCTGTTATTGGCATCATTTGTTTTCATGATAATCAACTGAAAATATGTAATCAAATCGGTGAAAATCCCCGCCAATACAAGTGAATATACAATTGATTTCGGTTTCCTGATTCCCACATCATACTTTCCGTATATCCCCGTTAGAAGAAAGTCGATAATCACATATGTGGATAATGTTACCGCTGCTGTTCTGGACAACGTAATGATTTCTCTGTTATCAATTGAAAACAGCAAAAAGAACGTTGCAAAGGCTGCAGCGTACATTACAAATTCTAACAGAAATATAATGCTTTTTTCAAATTTACGGCATATTTCTTTCCACGTATACTTCTTTTTCATTTAACATCTCCTAAAAAGAATCATAAACCTCGGAAATATATTCATTATATTGCTTGTTCTTTTCATATAGTTTGGCGCGAGTAATACAATGCTCACGTGTATACATCATGCCCTTTTGCGCAATAATACGCTCAATTGCAGCAACTACCCCCTGTGTACTGTTTCGATCTACGGCAATCCCACAAGTCTCATCAATACTTTCCGGGCTTCCGCCTGCCTTGTAAGTAACCACAGGTGTGCCACAGGCAAGTGCCTCGATATTAGTCGTTGGGAAGGTATCTTCTAATGTTAAGTTGACATACACATCTGCCATGGAATAAAGTGCAGATAGCTCATCAATACTGTCTGTCTTGGCCAGTCCAATAATTGATTCCGGCAATTCATTCAGCTGTGCGTCATTAAGACCAAGCAGAATAATCGCATATTTATCACTCAGTGACTTTGCAAGTGCTTCAAACTGTGCCAAACCTTTACGCTCACGCCATGGATTTGCCACACCCAATATAATAAACTTTCCACGTAAATTCAACTGATTCTTCAATTGAAAAATAATATTTTCATCCTTGCGTTCTTCCTGCATCGGCCTGAACTTTTCCAGTTCTATTCCTGTCGGAACCACAACCGTATGATATTGTCCCATAAAAGATTGCTTCACTCTTGCTGCCAGCCAGTGTGACGGTGTCACAAGCGTCATGTTTTCAAAACCGGTAAACAATTCTTTTTTCTGAATATAATTCTTTCGTGAAGAGTCCATCATGACTGACTTAGGATACTCCATCAACTGCTCACAGTGACTGCACTCTGTCATCCACTTTGTACAGCCAACATATTCAAAATGAGTACAGTGTCCGGTAAAACTCCAGCAATCGTGCAACGTCCAGATGACTCGTTTTCCTGAATTCTTTAGATATTTGAACAATACTTTTATATTCAGATAATATCCGTGTACATTATGCAAATGCACAATATCCGGATTGAATTCTTCAATTACTTTAATCAACTCTTTCGTGGCATGCGTAGAGAAAAATCCTTGTCTATCTGTCAGACGGCTAAACCCTCCATGCATATAAACATCAAAATCACTGCCGATTCTGTACGCATCATATCCTTCAGGTACTTCGCCTCTTCCATAAGCAAGTTTGCACAAATATCCATGCTCTGTCAGCACATCATACAATCCTGTCATGATGCGCCCCACACTGCCGGTTCCAACTACAGTATTAATCAGAAAAATCCTGCGATTTTCCATCATGTTAAGAGCACCCAGTGTTGCCTGCGTGTCAATCAAATCCACTTGTTCTATTGTATCATCTATTTCAAATCTATCCATAATTACCCCTCTATTAAGGGTTCCCTTGGGAATTCCTTTTATGCTTCTTCCGTCAATCTAACTCAGTCTCCCCCAGAATCAGTCTGATGACCCGTTGCTGTCCGTTATGGAACTCTTTTGCCAATTGCAGGTTACGCATCTCCCTGCGCACCTTTGGTGTGTCAATGAGCCATCTCACTGTTTGTACAATGGTGATGGCATCTTGCTCACTTCCGATTCCCAGATTAATAAATCCGTTCTGAATACCTGCAAACACATGCTCTGCCTCGCGTTCATTCTGTGCCAATACAATCGCAGGAACACCCATACTTGCCAGTTCGTATACCGTTCGTCCCTGAGAAGTAATCGCCAAATCCGCCTTATTCATATACGAACTGACACGTTTTACATCTTTGTGAACGAAAATGTGATTTTCCTCATCGCTCATTATATTATCCTTATTTCGGTAAGCAAATCCTATTAAAAAATGGAAATTCACTGCAGGATACTTACCATGCAGTATCTTACATATCTCATAAAGGCGTCCGGTCAAATCCGAAGGATCCTCGCCGCCGAATATAATAATCATATCCTTGACTTCTTCTGAAAAGTCCTTTGGAACTTCTTCTAAAAATTCATCCCTAATGCAGAAATATTTTGAACCATAATATTCATTGTGCAGTTTCTCGCCCTTTTCATAAAGTGCATTGATAACGGCATCCGCATACTTTGCTCCGGTTCCGATATCCTCAAAGTTAACAACTCTGTCTGCATATTTCGTGACCATTTTCATGTATTCTTCTGTTGTATCCAAGATATCATTGACTAAGATATCCGGTTGATATTCTGACAATACACGTTCAAAATCTGCCTCATCCTCAATGACTCTGACCGGAAAATAGGACTCTTTCAACTTCTGAATACCCATATCGGACTCTTTGTCTACCACAAACAGAAACTGATGTCCTGTCAATTTATATGCAAATGTCAGGCAACGGTAGATGTGTCCCATTCCGAACTGTCTCTTCCCGACTGTACGAAAGATAATCTTCTTGCGTTTCAAAACGCTCTCTGCCACAATCCAATCTGCTTCTGTATCGATGTCCACTGCTTCATCCACTGATATCTCAAAGATATTTACTTTGTTGCCAATACGCCCTTCTGCAGAAACGCATTCACGTCTTGTAATTAAAAATCCGCCCGTTTCCACGTAATTCTTCGGCAATTCCTGAGAATTTAGACGCTTCTCATAATTCTTCACAATTTGTCCGTTATCTTCACGCCAGGAAAGATGAGGATTGTTCATTGCAGAAATAATGGTGTCATATTCCGAACCGTGAAAGAAATCAATTGCTCTCTTTAACGTTTCCGTTTTTAAGGTTGGAGAAGTTGCCTGCATCGTAATAACCGTATCATATTTCACTTGATTTTTATGTTCCATCTCCAAAAGTGCATGATAAATAACCGGGTCAAGCGTTACTCTGTCTGTTGCAAGTTCTTTGGGACGCGCAACAACTGTAACTCCCATCTTACCTACAATTCCGCCCAGTTCCTCGTCATCTGTGGAAACAGCTACATCTACATCTATGAATTCACTGAGGTTCTTTGCATTTTGCAGCGCATAAGTAATCAATGGCTTTCCGCACATCAAGCGCACATTCTTCCTCGGTATTCTCTTTGAACCGCCTCTGGCAGGTATCACAATCAGTGTTCTCATAACTTATCCTCTTTTTAACTTCTTTTTCAAGATATCTATCCCTAACAGTATATCACGTCTTTTAATAATTGCAAAAATTCCAAGAATTACAATTGCAAATGCATATCGTATGAATATCGTATCATAGAGCATCGTTAGCACCAATCCGATTATGAGTGCAAGTGCCATCATAGAAAACATGAATAAATTGGCATATACCTTTTCCTTTAAGACAAACCTTGTTGCAATATAGTGGAACAGCATCAAGAACAGATAACATATTAATGTGGTATATGCTGCTGCTATATATCCAAATCGTGATATTGCCACATAATTCAGCACTACATTCAAGATAGCCGCCATAATAGAACTTGCCGCAATGACCGGTGTCTTTTTATAGAACAATTCAATATTGACGTAATTTGTGTAATAATACTGTGCCAGCGTACCAAGCGCAACCGGCGGAATGACTACCTTTGCCACCCAATAGTCCTTAGAACCTAATATCATTACTACTTCCGGCGCAACCATAATAAATCCGACTGTCAGGAAAACACCCAAAACAATTAACTTCTTATTTGCAACCCTAATTTGATCCCGATTGCCTGCATCTAATTGCTCATAAAGCCACGGAACCCAAGCCTGCCCAATTGCATTGGTGAACATGGAAAGCATCGTTGCAATTCCATATCCCCAAGAATACCATCCTGTTTCTTGGTCAGAACACATCTCTCTGATCATAATGGTATCAATATGTGCCAGCAAAATCAGAGACAGGGCATGCGGTATCATCGGAAGTCCGATTTTTAACGCATATACCCAATATTCTTTGTTATAGAAGGTTTTTCCCTGCTTCAGAATTTTATAATAGAAATAGAGTCCGACCAAAAAAGTCATGCTCAAAGCGCCTAATATCTTGCCGACATAGCGTGCATTGTTAAATACAAGCATCAAAATAATCGACATAACAACAGTTCCGATACAAATCACTGCTGAGGTCGTAATACTCTTTTTATACGCATACTCGTATTTGTATTTTTGAAGCATATACTCAACCGATGGCGATATAATCAAATATACAAACAGAACAATGACTAAGGGTACTTCGTATTTCATTAACGTAGACAATTGTTCCCTGAAAATTGCCGCTACAATCAGTACACAAAAAGCAAAACTGCTGGAAAGTGCCTGCAGTGATGACATAAACTCATCAAATCTATCTTTGAAATCAATTTTTGCCCGTCCAATACTGTATACAATACACAGACAAGTAAATACATTGAATATCTCAATCCAGATATTGAATGCATTTGCAATTCCATAATCGCCCTCAGACAGCATTCTCGTATAAATCGGCGATGTAATGATTCCGACTGCACGAATTGCAACACTTGAAACGGTATACCAAAAACCGGCCTTTACGGCGGATTTCCCTATTGATTCTGTTCCTGACATTATTTTATCATCCCATCTATGAGAATCGTATCTTCTTCAATCATAACTGCTGCTGTCTTGCCAATCACCTCTGTTACTCTTGTCGGTGAAATTCCGGTTCCCGGTCGTTTATAGGTCAGCATTTCTTCTGTAATTATGGTACCTGCCGGTATTTTGACTGCTGAAACAATCGAGCGCCTTGCATTTTGCCTTGCGGTCTGTTCTGTTTCAAGACACTTGATTTCTCCGTTCCCTCTAATCAAATCAAGGTGCTCAATACCTGAAAGAATACGTCTTGCATCTTCCGGATCCATGCCGTGATAATGGTCATTACCGGTTAATGTTTTGTCTAATGTATAATGCTTTTCAACGCAAAGCGCACCAAGATTGTACGCTGTTTTAATCACATCGCAGTCCATCGTTGGCTTTGTATGATCTGAATAGCCAATCACCAAGTCCGGAAACTGCCTTGCAAGTGAAGCAATTTTATTCAGATTGGCATCAGCAAGCGGTGTGGGATATTCCAATACGCAGTGCATCAGTACAATCATTTGGTCGTTATATTTGCGAATTGCATCAATTGCTGCCTCTATTTCCGACAATTCCGATGCACCTGTTGACAACAGAATAGGTTTATTCTTCTTTGCCTGATGCTCAATAAACGGTAAATTTGACAAATCCGAAGAAGATATCTTATAGACTTCCATCAGTTCATCCAGATAATCCGCAGACTCATAATCAAAAGCCGTTGAGAGAAATTCTATCTCTAAACTGTCCGAATACTCTTTTAATTCCCTATATTCAGGATATCCGAAACTATCAAATTTTTGAAACAATTCATATTGTGAAGTCGTAGGTTCCTCTGTTGTATCCCAATAAGACGGAGAGGCTTTTGCCGCCAATGTCCCTGCTTTGTAGGTTTGAAACTTCACAGCATGAATGCCTGCTTCTTTTGCCTCTTTAATCATTAATTTAGCAGCTTCCATTGGTGTGATGTTCTCTTTTGTAGCGATATCGTAATAATTTACCCCTACTTCAGCAATTAATACAAATTGGCGATTTTTCAGACGTTCACATATCTTACTTTTCATTTCTGCTCTTCCTTTTCTTTTGCGTGTTCCTGCAACCACACTTCATAGCCACTGTTATAGAATGCCTTAAGCGCAGTCAATTCCTGATTGAACTTCTCATCTCTTTGCTCTTTCCCTGCCAGTATTTTTTCTGCCTGTCCCATCAGATAAAATACATTGATTTCATAACCGATATCCTTAATCGTCTGCAAATACGCAGCGCATGAATGCTTGTTATCAATCTCGCCAAACTCTCGAATCAATGCCGGCAAATCTTCAAAACTCCGCGCACGCGTGATACCGTCAATCATCATAAAAGGTACATCTCCAAATAGAATTGACTTTTTACCAAGTAGTGCCTCTTCAAATGCAGTTGTTCCAACAATAGTCACAACGCCCCTTGCATTCACAAGCCATGGTTTCGGATCATTGTAATAGTTCACCTGTACCAAACGAACATTATGCAACTCTTTCACCTTTTTATAAAATTCCAAACTTCTCTCACCAAGCATTGCCTGATGCTCTTTCACATAGAGTTTCCAGCCAACCGGAAGAGATTTTGAAACCTGTTCAATCAAATTGCATTCATCTACATAATAAGACGCTTTTACAAATACCGTCGATTCCGGTATCAGATGAAGTGGCATATATACATAGTTTTCTCCCTCCACCGGATTCTCAAAGAGTTTATTCTTACCCATATATTTTCTTCTGCGCAGTTCTACCTGCAAATAATGGCGGATATATGGCAGACTTGGTGCATAAAGCACCTTATTACTGCGTTTCAACTTTAGATTCTTCTTTGTAATATCCATATTCCAGAAATAGTGCAGTTTTCCACGCATAACTCTTGCAATCCAGAATAGAGAACTTCTCTTGTATTGTGCCGTCACCGTTCCTGCAAATTCTTTATTCATAATCGTGGTTTCACTTCTGTAATTGTCGATGTAGTCATACATCTCCTGCAGTTCTTCTTTTGACTTCTTCAGGTTTTCCTGATACGCTTTCTCCACATAAGCATCTATACCAACTGTATTCTGCAGCGTCGGATATTTATACAAACCAAATTTTGAATACTCAATCGTAATATATGGAACTTGCTTCTTATATGCAACTTCATTGATAATCGTCCGCTGCAATTCTGCATTGTCAAAATCCAAAATAACATCCGGCTTAAATTCGTCGAATATCCCTAAAATCTTCTTATAATTCAGTTCCAGCCAATACATATTCTCATCAAAATTCGTAACAGACCAATAATATCTGAAATGATAATGTTTTGTATTCTCCTGAGAACTCATAAGTTGCAGGTTCAAATTCTTAAAATGAGTATATTCTGCCTCTATCTGTTCCAGATATTTCATATCTACAGGTGACTT
>DATESB010000085.1:0-35172 GCA_035271065.1 Lachnospiraceae bacterium
TGAAAGAGGAAAGTCTTCCGCAGCAATTGATTGGGATGAGACATTCGGTGAAGCAGATAAATACTTAAGGACGGTAGGATTACAAGATTCCTCCCGTACATTAATTAAAGATATAGGAGTCGGCAAACAGCAGATGGTAGAAATCGCGAAAGCATTGGCGAAGAATGCCAAACTGTTGATTCTGGATGAGCCGACATCATCCTTGAACGAAGCAGACTCACAGGCATTATTGAACCTGTTACTGCAGTTCAAGAAAGAAGGAATGACTTCCATCATTATCTCCCATAAGTTAAATGAAGTAGCATATGTGGCAGATAAGATTACCATCTTACGAGACGGCGCAACGATAGATACCTTAGTAAAAGGCGAGGGAGCTATCGATGAAGAGCGAATCATAAAAGGAATGGTAGGAAGAGAACTGACAGACCGTTTTCCGAAGAGAGAGAATGTGGCAATCGGGGAAGTCAGCATGGAAATCAAGAACTGGAATGTATACCATCCGTTATATACAGAGAGAAAAGTAGTGGACAATGTATCACTGACTGTACATAAAGGCGAGGTAGTAGGCATATCAGGATTGATGGGAGCAGGACGAACAGAACTTGCGATGAGCGTATTCGGTAAGAGTTACGGAACGAATATCAGCGGAGAGTTGTATATCAATAATGAGAAGGTAGAATTACATAATCCGAAGCAGGCCATCGATAAGAAACTGGCGTATGTAACAGAAGACAGAAAAGGAAACGGATTGATTTTATCCAACCCGATACGAGTGAACACGACACTGGCGAATCTGGGAGATGTAAGTAATAGGTCAGTCATTGATAAGGATAAAGAGATAGCAGTAGCAAGCGAATACAAAGAGAAGCTGAAGACAAAGTGTCCGACGATAGAGCAGAATGTAGGAAACTTAAGCGGAGGAAATCAGCAGAAGGTATTGTTAGCGAAGTGGATGTACGCTGATCCGGATGTTCTGATACTTGATGAACCGACAAGAGGAATCGATGTCGGAGCAAAGTATGAAATATATTGTATCATCAACAACTTAGTAGCAGAAGGGAAATCTGTTATTATGATATCTTCCGAGTTACCCGAGATACTTGGTATGTGCGATCGAATCTATGTAATGAACGAAGGAAAGATGGTTGGAGAGTTAAGTAGAGAAGAGGCAACACAGGAAGTTATTATGTCCCATATTTTGAGTTCGAGTAAAGGAGAATAAAAATGGATAAAGCAATGGGTGTACTTAAGAAATATTCAATGGTTATTGTATTGATTCTTGTGTTTATTTTCTTTATCATTGCAACAGGCGGAAAGATGGTTTTACCACAGAATATCAATAACTTGATTTCACAGAATGCATATGTATTTATTCTTGCAACAGGTATGTTACTGTGTATTTTGACCGGTGGTAACATTGACCTTTCAGTAGGCTGCGTAGTATGTATTTCAGGAGCAATTGGTGGTTCTTTGATGATACAGCATAATGTCAGCCCGGCACTTGCAATTCCTGTTATGCTTTTAATGGGTATTGTAATCGGTATCTGGCAGGGCTTTTGGATTGCTTTTGTGCGTATACCATCATTTATTGTAACTTTGGCGGGTATGTTAATCTGGCGTGGACTTTCCAATGTTATTCTGCAAGGATTGACACTGGCACCATTCCCGGATAGTTATCTGGCGCTATTTAATGACTATATACCTGATTTTTTGGGATTCATCGATATCCATGTCAAAGTTTCAGGAATGGATACAAAGTTAAATATTGCCTGCATTTTTGTGGGAATCGTAATAAGCGTTATTTATATCTTGGCACAGTTACGTGGACGTAGTACAAAGATGAAAAAGGGTTACGAAGTTGAGAAGGTATCTGCTATGATGGTTAAAATGATCATTATTTGCGTAGTTATCTTAGCGTTCTCTGTTGTATTATCAATGTACAAAGGTGTTCCGTATATGTTGCTTTGGATTGCAGCAATTGTAGCGATTTACACATATGTTACGAAAAAAACTACAATGGGTCGTCATTTATATGCTGTTGGTGGTAACGAGAAGGCAACAAAACTTTCCGGTATCAATACAGACAAGATTTACTTCTTTGCTTATGTGAACATGGCATTTCTTGCAGCAGTAGCAGGTTTGGTTACAGCAGCACGTTTGAACTCTGCAAATCCTACAGCAGGTACCAACTATGAAATGGATGCAATTGGTGCATGTTTCATCGGTGGAACTTCCGCTTACGGCGGAGTCGGTACAACAGGCGGTGTTGTTGTCGGTGCGCTCCTGATGGGTGTTATCAACCAAGGTATGATTATCATGGGTGTAGATGCAAACTGGCAGAGAGTTGTAAAGGGCGGCGTTTTGTTGGCAGCGGTAATCTTTGATGTATTATCCAAGAAGAAAGAGTAATAGGATTGATTTTATTATGAGATATACGATTCGTTCATATATCTAATCAGGGAGAGATTCATCTGCAGTTTGGAGTAATTCAAATTGCGGATGAGTCTCTTTGTATGATAGTATAAAGCAGAGCACAATTGTTGTTTTGTGGAGGATGGCTTATGTTCAATATAGAAGAAGAATTGAAGAAACTGCCCCAAAAGCCCGGCGTATATATCATGCATGATGAGGATGATACCATTATTTACGTCGGAAAGGCTATCAGTCTGCGGAACCGTGTACGCTCGTATTTTCGTAAGAGTACCAATAAAACGACCAAAATTCAACAGATGGTATCAAAGATAAGACGATTTGAATATATTGTTACGGATTCGGAATTGGAAGCATTGGTACTGGAGAATAATTTAATCAAGGAACATCAGCCGCGATATAATACGATGTTGAAGGATGATAAGACTTATCCGTATATCAAGGTAACAACCGGAGAGGACTTTCCACGTATTATTGTGACACGTACCGCTAAAAAGGACAACGCAAAATATTATGGACCTTATTCAGCAGCCGGATCAGTAAAGAATACAGTGGAACTTCTACGGAAACTCTATAAACTACGGACTTGTTCCAGAAATCTTTCAGAGGATACCGAGCAGGGAAATCCGTGTCTGTATTATCATATTGGGCAGTGTATGGCGCCGTGTAACAATTCTGTAACGAAAGAAGAGTATCATAAAGCAATTGAAGAAGCGGTTGATTTTTTGAGCGGAAACTATAAGCCTGTACTACAAGATCTTGAAGGCAAGATGCAAGCAGCCTCGGAGCAACTGGACTTTGAAAAAGCAAAGGAATACAGAGATCTTCTGTTTAATGTAAAAGACATCGCTCAGAAGCAGAAAATTACAAGCAGCACAGGAGAAGATAGGGATATCATTGCGCTTGCAACGAGTGAAGAAGCCGGCATTGTTCAGATGTTTTTTGTACGCGATGGGAAGTTAATCGGGCGCGAGCATTTCTACATGACAAATATTGCGGAGCATGAAAAAAGCCAGATTATAGAGGGCTTTATACAACAGTTTTATGCAGGAACTCCGTTTGTTCCGAGAGAACTGATTATTCAAGAGGAGATAGAGAATGCGGCGATTATTGAACAATGGCTCAGTGAACGTAAGGGTCACAGAGTTAAAATTGTTGTTCCGCAAAAGGGTCAGAAAGAAAAACTGGTGGAATTGGCAGAGCGAAATGCCGAGATACTGTTACAACAGGATTTGGAGAAGATTAAGCGTGAAGTCAGTAAAACGACAGGAGCTATGAACGAGATTGCCACGCTTTTGGATATGCCGGAAATTAATCGTGTGGAGGCATTCGATATATCGAATATCAGCGGATTTGAGGCTGTTGGTTCCATGATTGTATATGAAAAAGGGAAGCCGAAGCGAAGTGATTATCGTAAATTCAGAATTAAATCGGTAGAAGGACCGGATGATTACGCAAGCATGGAAGAGGTGTTAAGCCGTCGATTTGAACATGGATTACGGGAACGGCAGGAGAATGGTAATCAGACACAATACGGAAAGTTTGCGAAGTTTCCGGATTTGATTATGATGGACGGTGGCAAGGGACAGGTAAATGTGGCAGCACGTGTACTTGACCGGATGGGTCTTAATATTGCAGTATGCGGTATGGTAAAGGATGATAATCACAGAACAAGAGGGTTATACTATCAGAATGAGGAAATACCGATAGACAGATCTTCTGAAGGGTTTAAATTAATTACACGTATCCAGGATGAAGCACATCGGTTTGCGATTGAGTATCATAGATCACTTCGCAGCAAAGGGCAGGTTCATTCCGTGCTGGATGATATTCCGGGGGTTGGTCCGAAGCGTAGGAAGGCACTCATGAAACATTTTGAGAATATTGAGGAGTTGCGCAATGCATCTGTGGAGACATTATTGGAAATACCAGGGATAAACAAACTTGCGGCAGAGCAAATTTATGAGTTTTTTCATCAAAAGTAGCCCAATGTAGGGCTTTATCTGGTTGATGTTAAGAGAGAGGTATGCTATTATTAGATAATATAATATGAAACACTTTCAAAGCGAAGGAGAATATGTAATATGTCGACAGTAGCACTTACAAAATTAATAGATAAGATGAAACTCACGAATTTAACCCCGGACATTGATATTTCAGAGATTAAGATTTCACAGCCTGATATCAACAGACCGGCTTTGCAATTGACCGGATTTTTTGAGCATTTTGAGAGATCCCGTGTTCAAATTATCGGATTTGTAGAATATACTTATATGCAGAACATGGATGACAGCAGAAAGAGAGAAATCTATACCAAGATGTTGGAAGATGATGTTGCTGTTCCTTGTTTTGTTTTTTGTCGAGAGTTACAGCCGGATGATGTATTTATAGAAATAGCAATTGCACATAATGTGCCGCTTTTAAGCACATCGAAATCAACTTCTTCATTTATGGCTGAGATTATCAGATGGTTGAATGTAAAATTGGCACCTTGCATTTCTGTTCATGGTGTACTGGTGGATGTATATGGCGAAGGTGTTTTGATTACAGGCGAAAGTGGCATCGGTAAGAGTGAAGCAGCACTTGAATTGATTAAAAGAGGACATCGTTTGGTTACAGATGATGTTGTTGAAATCAGAAAGGTCAGCGATGACACTTTGATTGGGTCGGCACCGGATATCACACGTTACTTGATTGAACTTCGCGGTATCGGTATCGTGGATGTTAAAACATTGTTCGGTGTATCAAGTGTTAAGGATACGCAGGCAATTGATTTGGTAATTAAGCTTGAAGAGTGGGACAAGGAAAAAGAATATGACAGAATTGGTCTTGAAGAGGAATATACAGAGTACTTGGGTAATAAGATAGTGTGTCACAGTATTCCAATCAGACCGGGACGTAACTTGGCAATTATATGTGAATCTGCCGCAGTTAATTATCGTCAGAAGAAGATGGGATACAATGCGGCGAAAGAATTATATAGTCGTGTTCAAAACTCTTTAGCAAAGAGAAACGAAGAAGATGATTAAATAAATGAACTATAGGAGAAATCAACATGGGTAAATATTGTTTTGGTGTCGACGTGGGTGGCACTACGGTTAAGATTGGTCTTTTTGAATCAGATGGAAAATTGGTTGAGAAATGGGAAATTCCAACCAGAACGGAAGAGAACGGAAAGAATATCCTGCCTGATATTGCACAGGCTGTTAAGGACAAAGCAAGCGAACTGTCCATTGCTATGGCAGATGTTTCCGGAGCCGGAATCGGAACACCGGGACCGGTGGATGAAAATGGCGTTGTTCACAAGGCAGTGAACCTTGGCTGGGGTGTTATAAACCTAGAGCAGGAATTACAGAGTTTAATCGGTGTAAACGTGAAAGCTGGAAATGATGCAAATGTTGCAGCCCTTGGAGAGATGTGGAAGGGTGGCGGAGAAGGCTATAAAAATGTGGTCCTCGTAACGCTTGGAACAGGTGTTGGTGGCGGTATCGTTATCAATGGAAAGATTTTGACAGGTGCAACAGGTGCCGGAGGCGAAATCGGTCACATTCATATGGTAGATGATGAAAAAGATGCTTGTGGATGCGGTAATCACGGATGTTTGGAACAGTATGCTTCAGCAACCGGTATTGTACGTCTTGCCAACAAAAAGCTCACGTCATCAGATAAACCTTCTGCGCTGCGTGACGGAGAGGTTTCTGCTAAGACAGTATTTGATGCAGTGAAAGCAGGCGACAGCCTTGCTATTGAAATAGCAGAGGAATTCGGAGAATACTTAGGAAAAGGACTTGCTGCAATTGCAGGTGTTTGCAATCCTGAAATCTTTGTTCTTGGCGGAGGCGTATCCAAGGCGGGTCCGATTTTGATTGATTATATACAGAAATATTACAAAAAATATGTATTCCATGGCAGCAGAGAAGCTAAGTTTGCGCTTGCAACACTTGGAAACAGAGCAGGTATTTACGGCGCAGCCAAGTTGGTGTTGAATTAAGATTTTTAGGAGAAGATAGTTGAAACAGACTTCGATTGCATTACTGACAGATACGATAGGAAAAAGCAATGTCTTATTGAATGAGTCAATGAACAAGCATACCACATTTAGAGTGGGCGGCAATGCCGCCTGCTTTGTGACTCCCGGGGATGAAACACAATTAACGCAAGTATTTCATATTTTACGGGAACAGGATGAGTCATACTATGTACTTGGTAATGGCAGCAATCTACTGGTCAGTGATCAGGGCTATGATGGTTGCGTGGTACAGATTGATCGAAATATGGGCACTGTTGCAATACGCGACAATCTTCTGACAGCTTCGGCAGGTGCACTGTTATCGCAGATTGCAAATGCAGCCTATAAGAATGGGCTGACCGGATTGGAATTTGCATCCGGCATTCCGGGAACAGTTGGCGGAGCAATGGTAATGAATGCCGGCGCTTATGGCGGAGAAATGAAGCAGATTGTTGAATCGGTCAGAGTATTGACACAGGACGGACAAATCATTGAACTTTCCTGTGATGAGATGGAGTTTGGATATCGTACAAGTATCATTAAGAAAATGCCTTATGTCGTTTTATCAGCAAACTTAAGGTTGATACGTGGGGATATGTCTGAAATAAAAGCCAGAATGGATGAATTGAAGGAACAGCGTATTACAAAGCAGCCGTTGGAATATCCAAGTGCGGGAAGCACTTTTAAGCGACCGGAGGGATACTTTGCCGGGAAATTGATAGAGGATGCGGGACTGAGAGGATATGCAATCGGTGGAGCACAGGTTTCTGAAAAGCATTGTGGGTTTGTGATCAATAAAGGAAATGCAACAGCCGGAGATATCTATCAGTTGATTACACATATTCGGGAAGAGGTTTTTAGAACATCAGGTGTTATGTTGGAGCCGGAAGTTTGTATGTTGGGTGAGTTTTGCTAGGACAGAAAACGATTGGAAAGGCGCGTGTTAATTCGTGAGATTTGTAATTGTAACCGGAATGAGCGGAGCCGGAAAAAGTACGGCGCTCAAAATGTTAGAGGACGCGGGATATTATTGTGTAGATAATCTTCCTGTTCCTTTGATTGAGAAATTTTCCGAGTTGGTGTCCATGCCAAACAGTGAAATCATGAAGACAGCACTTGGTGTAGATGTTCGAACGGGACAGGCCTTTGAAGAATTAGAGAAGGTTCTGGACAATATGAAAGTGGCAGGATTTCCGTATGAAGTTCTGTTTTTTGAAGCATCGGATGATGTGCTTGTGAAACGATACAAGGAGACAAGACGTGCACATCCTCTGGCAGGTTCGGATCGGATTGATCAGGGCATCAAAAGAGAGCGGGAAAAATTAGGCTCGATTAAGAGGAGAGCAGACTATATTCTGGATACAAGTCAGTTACTGACCAGAGAGTTAAAGGCAGAAATAGACCGCATATTTGTAAAAAATCAAGAATATAATAGTTTGTACGTTACAATCCTTTCCTTTGGATTCAAATACGGAATACCGACAGATTCAGATTTAGTATTTGATGTTCGTTTTTTGCCGAATCCGTATTATTATGAAGAAATGAAAAATAAAACCGGAAATGACAATATTGTACGTGATTATGTTATGGGGTTTGAAGAATCCACCATCTTTTTAGATAAGATAGAGGATTTATTACGATTCCTAATACCGAATTATGTAGTAGAAGGTAAGAATCAGTTGGTCATCTCGATTGGATGTACCGGTGGCAAACACAGAAGTGTAACACTTGCCAATCAGCTTTATGAAAGACTGAAAGATAAAGGTGATTATGGGTTGAGAGTGGAGCATAAGGATATTATGAAGGATTCTCTTAGAAAAAAGTAGTGAGGTGTGCTCATGTCTTTTTCCGGTAAGGTCAAGGAAGAATTATCAAAACAAAGCAACGCCTCAAGGCATTGTCAAATTGCAGAAACAGCAGCAATCATCAATGGCTGTGGCAAAATATATGAAGATGTTACGGGGCAATATCGGATAGAACTAACATCCGAGAATTTGATTGTTGCCAGAAAAGGCTTTACATTACTGAAAAAAACCTTTAATATATATACGAATGTTTGTGTGAAAACCTACATGAACCAGAAAAAGGGAAGACAGTATACGGTTTCTGTCACAAATCCACAGGATGCCTTACGTGTGATACAGGCAGTAACAAGTACGACAATTGTACAGAAACTATGTTGCAGACGTGCATTTATCAGGGGAATGTTTTTATCAAGCGGTTCCATCAGCGATCCGGAAAAGTCATATCACTTTGAAATTGTATGTGCAACAGAAGAAAAGGCAGCACAGGTGCAAGAGGTAATCAACTCTTTCTCTCTGGATGCAAAGACGGTGGAAAGAAAAAAGCACTATGTGGTTTATATCAAAGAAGGTGCGCAGATTGTGGAACTCCTGAATATTATGGGAGCGCATAAAGCACTGATGGACATGGAAAACCTCCGCATTGTAAAAGAGGTACGCAATTCAGTTAATCGCAGAGTTAATTGCGAGACAGCAAATATTGGTAAGACTGTTTCAGCAGCAGTGAAACAAATTGAAGATATTCAACTATTAATAGACAAGGGACAATTTGCAGATTTACCGGACAACTTACGTGAGATAGCACAAATAAGACTTGAATATCCGGAAGCAACGCTTTTGGAATTGGGGAAAATGTTAACGCCGACGGTAGGTAAGTCGGGAGTCAACCATAGATTGAGAAAGTTGAGCGAGTCAGCAGACAGACTTAGAGGTCAAGAAGGAGGAGCAACAAATTATGATTAAGAAATCCATCACAATTCAACTTGAAAATGGCTTGGAGGCAAGACCTGTGGCAATGCTTGTACAGGTGGCAAGCCAGTATGAGAGCTCTGTTTATATCGAGGCAGAGGACAAGAGAGTGAATGCAAAGAGTATCATGGGAATGATGTCTCTTGGAATGGCAAGCGGTGAGACGCTGACAGTTGAAACAAACGGTGTCGATGAGGAAGCAGCACTAAAAGGAATTGAAGATTATCTGAGTGGTAAGTAAAGAGTAAGGGAGACAATCAGTTGTCTCCCTTTTTATGTACATTATTTGTTTTTATAATAGAAGATGGCCAGCTGTGTTCGGTCACGTAAATCGAGTTTTTCCAATATGGTGCTGATGTAGTTTCGCACCGTTCCTTCGCTTAAGAAACTGTTGCTTGCGATTTCCTTATTACTGAGACCGTCGGCAATGAGTGTGATCATTTCTATTTCTTTATCAGTCAATCCATATTGTTCAAAAGAACTTCTGTCAGAATCAACCATCATCCCCGGAATTTTGCTGATAATCTCATCTCCGAATACCCGTTGTCCAATGGAAACGGCACGGATTGCCGGAATGATGCTTTCAAAATCCTGCTTCAAAAGATAACCCTTTGCTCCTAATTTTAGAGCATCTACGATGTATTCATTATCTGCAAAAGTGGTCAGATACAATATCTTGGCATCGGGGTCCTTTGCTATAATTTGTTGTCCGGCTTCAATGCCGGTCATAACAGTCATTCGGATATCCATGAGCAGGATATCGGGCTGATGTCTGAAGTATAAGTCAATTGCATGTGTTCCGTCATTTCCGATTGCAGGAATTTCAATATCGTTTTCTGCCTCCAGAATTGTTTTGAGTGCCTGACAGACAATTTTATCATCGTCTACAAGTAAAATTTTCATTCGTGAAAGTCCCCCTTTGGGATTGATATAAATATCTGATATCCCTTGTCATGTTCAATATGCATGGTACCGTTAATGGATTCGATACGTTCACGCATACTGTTAATACCCATGGAAGCACTGTTTGCTGTCGATTTTTCAGCAGCGCCACCGGTTCCGTTATCAGCAATTACAATCTGATACAGACTTTGATGCTCCATAATTGAAATGGTAACCCGAGTTGCATTCGAGTGTTTCATTACATTATTAAGTGCTTCTTTTACTATATACAGAATAGAATATTTCGCTTTTGTTGTAAAGTCATTCGTAACATTATAATCCATATAGACACTACAGAACTTGAATTCGTGTACAAGCGCATCCAGTTTTGTCTTTAGATCAATTGAATCATCATGGATATTGTGAATACTGTTTCGAATGCTATCCATACCATCTGTTAACGAATCCTTGATATTGCCAAGGGCTTCTTTTGTAGTATCATCTTTGGTAATTGCCATCAGAGCACCAACCTGCAGAATAGAACGAGAAAGCATATGACCAACATTGTCGTGAATTTCACGAGCAATTCGATTTCGTTCATTCAGAGTGGCAAGATTAACTTCATAATCCTGTTTCTCAAGCAAATCCTGATTCTTTTCCTCCAATATATCTGCCATTCCTGCTGTTTCGTCACGCAAACTGATATAATTTTCTTGAAATGTATTTAATTTATGAGCATTTTGCTTTAATATATAGGAGAGGACACATAATGTAACAATTAATAGTAAATAAAGTCCTTTTACACTCTGATATTGTATCAGTAAAGGAATGCAGATGAGTGCTGCGGCAAGTTGGTAACTCTCCCGAAATATCTCATAGCATATGACAGGAAGAAAATAGAGAAACAGTGGATAGAAGCAGCAGAGCGTCAAATATAGCAGAAACAGAATCAACTTGAATAGTGATTTTGTAAATATTTCTGTGAGAGAGCCTAGAATAATGACAGTTAATACCGGAAAGACAATATAAGAAGCATCGCCTAAATTAATAGCAAATCCAGTACAACACATGAGAAGGATGAATTTATTAAGAATATTTTCCATCACGATAATGCCTTTCTATAAGAATGGTTTCATTATATCATAAATTGCAAGTGGGAGAAAGATATGTCAATCAGAATTAACGAGTTGGTAAAAAGATATGGAAGTCAGTTGGTATTAGATCATTTTCAACTTCTGGTACAAGAAGGAGAGACGCTTGGTCTGCTTGGACCGGATGGGGTCGGCAAATCTACAGCAATTGATTGCCTTCTGGGGCTGCTCCATTATGACAAGGGAGAAATCTACATATTTGAAGAAGATATCAATGATAGAAAAAGTGATGTGAGACGTAAAATAGGGGTTGTTCCGCAGAATATCACGTTGTTTGACGGATTAACGGTCTATGAGAATTTGGATTACTTTTGTAATCTGTATCTATCTGACAAAAATCAAAGACATCAATATGTGACGGAGGCAATTAGACTTTGCGGCCTGCAGGAATTGGCGCATTCTTATCCCAAGGGCATGGATATGGGAACGCTTCGATGCGTGAATATGGCCTGTGGTATTGTTCATAAGCCGGCTTTATTGGTGGTGGATGAGCCAATGCTTGGAGTGGGGGTTGCAAAAAAGGCTACAATTATTCAGACGCTTGAAACTTTACAGAAGAGTGGTGTAACAATACTATATGCTTCTAAAGACATAGAAGAATTAGCAACACTATGTAATAGAATTGCAATTATGGATAAAGGGAAAGTGGTTATTACTGCTACGGTTGAAGAATTAAGGAACATCATATCTGTTGGTGAAAAGGTGACAATCGAGGTATTTAGAATGAAGCCGGATGAGGTAGAAGAAGTCACCAAGATGAAAGGAGTTGTATTTGCCAATTATGTTGGAAATGAATTGGTTGTCAAGTCCGAAAAGGGGAAGAATAACCTTGCAAATATATTGCATTATTTAGAAAATCATCACATTCCGTTTGGTAAGGTGTTTTCTGAGGTTCCAATGCTTAAGGATGTTTTTTGGGAGATTACCGGAAGGGAGTTATAATTGCAACTTATAAGAGCAAAATATAGACTGAAGTGCATATTGAGTATTAAAGGATTACCTGCATGGGGCATTGTTCTGCCGATTCTGTTGGCAACGCTTTTCTGTATCTTTTTGAGCAATCTTTATTCGAAATCCGGTATTGAGCTGATTTCTGTTGGAATTGTATCTGATGAAGAGATTATTAAAACAGATATTTTTCCGAAAGAGCAATTTAAGGCATATGAATTGACACAGACACTGGCAGACAGATATCTGGAAGAGGGTATTATTGCTGCATATGTTACGATGACCGATGAAGATGTTGAGTTGACGGCTCTTAAAAGTGATGAAGAACAGATGGTGAGTCTGGCATATATCGATGCCTATATGAACGACATTGGACATGAAGAGGTGGCAAATCTTCTTGATAAAAGAGAGGCAGAAAAACATGCAGAGATGGACATGACAGACAGACACTATCAAATGCTTGTTCTGACGTGCTTTTGTATGCTTCTTCCGACTATGAGTATTTTATCTGAAGTACGCCGTAATCGCAGAATCGCGATTGTGAGACATCGCATGGCAATGATACCGGAGAGACAATTGGTTTTTTGTGATACTATCATTGTGGTAATTTTGGTACTAATGATGTCAGCAATTGTATACGGCTATATGTACTACCTGATGCAACCAATTGTTTTGTGAAAGGAAGATTATGGAACTATATCGTGCTTATTTCAGAATTTTACGACACCGTTTACGAGGTGTAATTTTATATGTTGTGATTGTAGTCGGTATTGTGATTATAATGACGATTCAGATTCCGCAGATGCAGGCTTTTTATGCCAATCAAATGATGAATCACTATACGGATATGTGGGCAGATTATGCAGGGTCAATGATACTTAAAACGAAATTTCTTTTATATAATCGGTTTGATGGAGAAAATACGAATGCAATTATGCTTTATTCATTTCTAAACTATGCAGCGTTTTCGATTTTTAGTATCACAACAGCCGGAATAGCAATGATGCTTGCTGAATTTCAGAATAAGGATATTAGTAAGCGTATTAAAATCACACCCATCACGAGTGCCAGATTAACGTGTTCACTTATGTCAGCAAGCGGTATTTTTGCGTTTTTTGTTTGGTTCATGCATGTGCTTGCTGTGATAGGTCTGATGGGAAAACAAATACTTACGATAAGAGAAATCTTACTGGCGGTCAATATATTGGCTTTGACGATTGCAGCTATGGGTTTTGCTTTTTTATTCACACGCTTTTTGGGAAAGCAAGGAAAGAGTGGAATTATAGTGCCGATATTGACGCTGTTGATCTGTTTTGTCAGCGGAATATTCACACCGCAAATTGTGCTTAGCGATGCAGCAAAGACAATTGCAGTATTTACGCCGACGTATTGGTATGGCAGAGCAAATGGTCTGATTGGAGAGTATTTTTTTGTAGATTTTGCTGATTATGTTGAGGTGGCTCGCTGCATGGGAATACAACTCTTGTTTGCAGTAGAAATGTTTATTGTTGCAATGGCAATAGATAAGCATCGGGAAAAAGACAACAGAAGTAGATTACAGATTGGCAGACAACGATAATATTTCGGAATATAAATCAATTGCCCATAAAAAGGGAGGATGCCAAGTGACCGGGTCACTTGGCATTTATTATGAAAAAGTATTAAAATAGTAATGTTACTATTGAAAATGTCTGTGTTGTTTTCTATGTTCTTAGTATAGTTCACATAAATGGATAAACAATGTTATGTAAATGAAAGATTCTTAAATTAAATATGAACATTTTGTTAACGAGCCAGAGTTGGCTCCGGGTAGTCAACTCCAAAGGTTTCTACGGTCATACTTTTGATTTTTTGTTCATTTACAGGTTTGTCAGAATAATCAACTTGTGTTTCTGCAATTTTATCCACAATAGTAAGACCTTCAATTACTTTTCCAAATGCAGCATAAGCACCATCAAGATGTGGTGAAGTCTTATGCATCAAAAAGAATTGTGAACCTGCTGAATCAGGATGAGCACTTCTGGCCATAGAAAGAACACCTGGTTCGTGTAACAAATCATTTTTGAAACCATTTTGTGAAAATTCGCCGGGGATGCTGTATCCCGGTCCGTCATAACCTGTCCCTGAGGGACAGCCTCCCTGAATCATAAATCCCTTGATCACGCGATGAAAGATCAGTCCGTCATAGTAGCCTTTTGAAACAAGGCTGATAAAATTGTTGACTGTATTTGGAGCAATGTCAGGATAAAGCTCAGCTTTCATGACATCTCCGTTTTCCATGGTAATGGTAACGATTGGGTTTTGTGCCATAGTTAAGACCTCCGTTTGTGGTTATATAGTAGTATCATGTTCTATCTATTGTATCGAAAAAACTTTTATTCGTAAAGTGGATATGCTATAATTCAATACATATGAAGAATTTTACAGATAGAAATGTAATAGAGAGGTGTCTTATGCAAAGATTAGCAATCGTAGTTCCCTGTTATAATGAAGAACCGGTTATGGAAGAGTCAGCGAAGCAATTAACAGGAGTGATTCAAAATCTGATTGACAAGAATAAAATAGCACCAAATAGTTTTGTCCTATTTGTAAATGATGGAAGTAAGGATAGAACATGGGAACTCATTCAAAAAGAATTTGAGAAAAGTAAATATGTTCATGGCTTGAATTTGGCGGGTAATGTCGGACATCAAAATGCGCTGTTGGCTGGGTTGATGACAGCAAAAGATATGTCTGATATGTGTGTATCCATTGATGCTGATTTACAGGATGATGTCAATGTAATAGAAGAAATGGTTGATCAATATGTGAGTGGCTATGATATTGTATACGGTGTCCGCAGCGCACGGAAAACAGATACCTTTTTTAAGAGAACCACAGCGGAAGGCTTTTATAAAGTGATGAAGTTTATGGGAATTAAGAGTGTATATAACCATGCGGACTATCGTTTGATGAGTAAGCGTGCAGTAGAACAATTGGGTGAATATAAGGAACGTAATTTGTTTTTGAGAGGAATTGTTCCATTGATTGGATATCAAACAACCTGCGTATACTATGAGAGAAAGGAACGCTTTGCGGGAGAATCAAAGTATCCGTTGAAGAAGATGATGTCGTTTGCGTTTGATGGTATTACATCTTTCAGCACGAAACCGATGACGTTTATCTTGGGACTTGGTTTGTTCATGGTTTTTATTAGTATTCTTGCTGGTATTTATGCATTTATTTCATATATTGCAGGACATGTGGTGGGAGGCTGGACGTCACTTATCTTATCACTTTGGTTTATTGGCGGATTAGTACTGTTTTCGCTGGGATTAATCGGACAATATATTGGTAAGATTTATATAGAAGTAAAGGAACGACCCAGATATAATATAGCAGAATCTTTACATCATGAGGATTGACACTGAATTTTTGAAATGTTATTGTATTAATTAAGTAAATATAGGGGAGTAGTCAGTACGGCGTATGTACATAATAGATAGCATAAACCCGTGCGATTAAATCAACAAGCATGTCTATCCCATGGAGGATATTCTGGTTTAATACGAAATGACGAGACCTATGTTTCTCAAAAGAGGGGGACATAGGTCTCTTTTTAATGAAGAAGGAGGAACTAGTATGGATTTTCTATTAACAAATGTGCTGGCTATTACATGGCAGCAGTTAGTGATGTATGCGGTGGGGATTGCGCTGATTTATTTGGCAATTAAGAAGGAATTTGAGCCTGCACTGCTTTTACCAATGGGATTTGGCGCTATTTTGGTAAACTTGCCGTTTTCGGGTGTTCTGAATCAAGAACTTGCAGGTATCGGAGAGACCAACGGTATCATTGAATGGTTGTTTAATGTGGGAATTGAAGCATCTGAAGCACTTCCGATTCTTTTGTTCATCGGTATTGGCGCAATGATTGATTTCGGACCACTTTTGTCACAACCGATTATGTTCCTGTTTGGAGCAGCGGCACAATTTGGTATTTTTGCAGCAGTTGTATTTGCGGCGTTGCTTGGATTTGACTTAACGGATGCTGCTTCTATCGGTATTATCGGTGCAGCAGACGGACCGACTTCGATCTTGGTGTCACAGATGTTAAAGTCTAAATACGTAGGAGCAATCGCTGTAGCGGCATATTCTTATATGGCTCTTGTGCCGATTATCCAGCCGTTTGCAATTAAACTTGTAACAACAAAGAAAGAACGTCAGATTAAAATGCCATACAATCCGAAGAATGTATCCAAAGCAACCAGAATTATATTCCCGATTGCGGTTACATTTGTGGCAGGGCTTGTAGCACCGACATCTGTAGCGCTGGTAGGCTTTTTGATGTTTGGTAACCTGATACGTGAGTGTGGAGTTTTGTCGACACTGTCAGATTCAGCACAGAATCAGTTGGCAAATCTGATTACATTATTACTTGGAATTACAATTGCATTTAGTATGCGTGCAGAAGAATTTGTTAATGCGAGGACAGTTATGATTATGGGAATTGGATTATTGGCATTCGTATTCGATACGATTGGTGGTGTCTTATTTGCCAAATTCATCAATTTGTTCCGTAAGGAAAAGATTAATCCGATGATTGGTGCTGCCGGCATCTCAGCATTTCCGATGTCTTCCAGAGTTGTTCAGAAAATGGCACTCAAGGAAGATCCAAGTAATATATTAATCATGCATGCTGCCGGTGCCAATGTATCCGGTCAGATTGCATCTGTTGTTGCAGGAGGTATGTTAATGAGCCTTGTTGCAAATTATATGTAGGAGGAGACGAATATGAATATGGCGAATGTAATGGCAGCCCTTGATATGATGTGGAAGGGAATGCTTGGAATATTTGTAGTTATTGTTGTGATTATGCTGATTGTAATGTTACTTGCAAAGGTGACAAAAGAGACAAAAGACACCACGGACGCAGAATAATATAGTTAATGTGTATTTAATAAGCTGGGTAAAATGAGAGAAATTAGTCATTTTATCCAGTTTTTTTGTGAATAAATAAACAAAATTGCATAATTAAAAAGAAGGGGATATACTAAAGACAAGTATGCAATGAAAGGATAAATATATGAAAACGGCAAGTATAATCAGAATATGTTTGACAATTTTGCTGATACCGATATTTATCAATCTATTTTCGGTGCGTGCTGATGCATCTGTCGAATTGGAGGAGGAAAGAACACCTTGCTACATTTCTGATTTTTCCACCATTGCAATTGATGAGACTATTTCTGAAGAGGATGCGGTATTAACGCTAAAGGATGGAACGGAAATTGTCCAATATTATAACTGGGACAATACATATATCTATTTTGGCAGTTACGAACAAGACAATGATATTACAACAAAAGAAGAACCGATTTTATGGCGTGTTGTTAAGAAGAGCGATGAAGGGATGATGCTTGTATCAGACCAGGCGCTTGATATGAAGCCGTTTCATAACAGCCTGCAGTCAATTTCATGGGAAGACTGTTCTTTGCGCGCATGGTTAAACGGATATGAGAACAATCCTTGGAAGAGTAGTTTTTTAGGTAAGGCATTTAGCGAAGAGGAAAGAGAACTGCTGCAAACGGATGAGTTGGGAGATTACGTTTCCATACTTACCGTAGAGGAAATCAAGGAACATGTAACGGGAGAAAAAAGAGTTTCCATTAATACAGATTATGTTCGTAATATGGGCGCTATTGACTATAACGGATATAGTATGTGGTGGACACGCTCTATGACAGAGACAGCTAATCAGGCTATACTGTGTGGCGGAGATGTGGATTATGTTGGCATGCCGGTTGATAGAGCCTTGTATGCGGTTCGTCCGGTTATTTGGCTGAGTTTTGATGATATTTTGTTTGCTTCCGCTGTAGAAGAGGGAAAGGCACTGTATGCACCGGGCAAGAAGATGTCAATCGTGGACAGGGCAACGGATCAAATCTACAAACTAACATTTACCGGTGATAAGCTGACGATGGATGTTGAAGCAGAAGAAACGATGGAAGTAGAACAAGGTCAGGTACTTACCATTCCGTATTCCAATGTATCAACAGGTCTTCATAATTATATTTCGGCTATTATTACCTATGACAGTCCCAAAGATGCCTCCGGTGAAAGTGTTGTCTATTATGGTAAATTGCAACAGGCACGTTCTGAAACCGGTGCAGTTACCATCTATATTCCGGATGAGATGAATGCAGGTGACTATCATTTAAGTATTTTTAATGAAATGTGCCAGACATATGATAAACCTGATTATACGAGTGTACCACATACATTTGAATTGAAGATTGCTCTGAAAACAGGGGGATTTGAAATACAAGAGGTAGGAGAACAGCAATATACGGGAGAAGCAATTGAACCGTCTGTTGTTGTGACAGATGTTGAGGGTAACATTGTGAGTCCGCTTGAGTATAGGGTGGTCTATGAAAACAATATAGAAGCCGGTATCGCAACCATAAGAGTGCTTAGTAATCGAGTTAATTATGACAGAGCATGCATTGCAGAAATAGAGTTTCGAATTGTCGGAAAGCAAGTTCCTTTGATTTTAACCTGTAATGCAGTTCATGGAGATAAGGTATATCCAAATCATGACTTTCATTTGATAGCACGTATGGAACCTCTGGAAGATAAAGAAGCTGCGTCTGGCGGATTGATGGAATTTTATATGAATGACGAACTCTTGAACCCGGGAGGAACACCGGTTGACTACGGCTACACGATTTATGAAATGGCAGACGGTCAATTAAGCGGCTATGGGATGAAGACGTTCTATGCAAAGTATATTCCACAGGAAATAGATTTATATGGAGCAAATACATCCAATGAGGTTACGATTTATTATAAAGCAGACGATAGTGAAGAGAAGTTAATGAATTATATTTTGTTTACAACCATAGGAATTGCATTCCTGTTACTCATAATCTGTATCATCATATTCATTACGCACAAAAAGAAAGCAACAGACACGCGGAGAAAGCATGGATAACCAAGACAACCAAGAAAAATCAAAGGTAGTGATTGGACTTAACTTTTTCACAAGACTTCTTAATCGTTTTAGGGAATTGCGGAAAAGAGTCAATCAACGAATGGAGAGCAGATATTCACCAAGTATTATTGCACTGGTGGTTACTTGTATTTCCGTCATTTTGCTGATTATCATGCTCTTTTTGCCGAATTATCTTGGGGTTGCCGATGACGGCTCCATATCAAAGGTAATGAATGGTGTAGGTGTCAGTTATCTGGAGAGTGACGTAGACGAAATCTATAATAATTATTTTGTAAGAGTGTATTCCAATGTGTTAACGGAGTATCAGATGGCAAGTTCCAATTTGTCCAGTCACATTATTATTGTAAAAACGGCAGTATGGCTGGATAATCTGTTTACGCATGACAAATATTTTGATATTCGTTTCTTGGGATTGATTTATGGATTGTTGTATGCCCCGGCTTTGTGGCTATTTGTCAGACAGGCATGTGTTCGTGTAAAGCGGTTTTCAGAGGGAATGGTCATCGGTATTTTTGGAGTGCTGATATTTGCGGATGTATCCTATATTACCTATTTCAATTCCTTTTATCCGGAAGCGTTATGGTTTATTGCATTTCTTTATTGTGTAGGTGCCGGTCTGGCATTTCAGGAAAAGCGATCAGGCGGTAAAGACTTTGCTTTGTTGATGTTGGTTATGGCATCGGGACTGATTTTAGTTTCTTCCAGACAACAGTGTGCGGTAATTGGTATCATTTTATCTGCCTATATCCTGAAGCTGATGTTTATTAGAAAACACTGGCTCTGGGTTGCAACCTGTGTGATTACAGCAACATTTCTATCCTTTTTCTCACTATTATGTATGATTAGATTGGAAAATGATTTTGATGTAAGAAGTAAATTCCATGCAATGACAAGAGGGGTGTTATTTCAGTCAGACAATCCTACGGAAACCTTGGAGGAGTTTGGAATAGACCCTTCCTATGAAATGTTAACAGATGCGTCTTCCTATGATTATCTTCCGTTTGTACAAGCAGAGAATGTAGAAGTATTACAGGATTTTTATGATAAATATACGGTTACAGATATTACAGCTTATTATGTACGACATCCGGGCAAGATGTTTGCTATGTTGGATGTGGCTGTAAAAGCAGCATTTTCAATCAGAAGAAGTTATTGTGGTAACTATGAGATTAGTGTAGGCTTACCGAAGCAGGCAAAGAGTTTGTTTTGGTCAGGCTGGAGTACATTCAAAGAAAATTCAGCACCTAAGACAATTGGTTATGTCATTATTTTGATTGCCGGAATTGTATTACTGTATGGTAAATCTTATTCCCTGCGTCCGAAGGAAGATCGAAGGAGCACGGTAGTATTGGATACGTTGATTATGGTAGTGTTTGTCTGCTTTTCCCAAGCAATTATTGCAATTATCAACAGCGGAGATGCAGAATTGATTCAGCATTGCTTTCTGTTAGGTTTCGGAATTGATATAGTTTCTTATTTTGTTTTGGCGGAAGTGTTGCATAAGTTGAACATTTTGTAGAAGGAGAAAATGATATGGTAGAAAAAAGAACTACGGGCTATTTGTTTCAGGATGTGGGTATTTTTCTACTTCTGGGTACAATTCTGGCGAGCACGCTTGTTGTTGCGAATGTCAGCGAAGGGCTGTTTATGGAAAGTATGGTCATGATGCTTGCAATCTTCATTGCTATGTTATTTGCGGCATTCAAGATGAGTTCGCTTGCCATCATAACTGCCGGATTTCAAGTATTGGCCTATTCGGTATACAAACTCTTTATGTCGTATGCGTATGGAGCAAGCATTGAATGGATTTGCTATGCATGGATTATTCTTCCGATTGCGGGAGTGGGCTCTATGATTATGTTTGTAAGTGGCAGCCACAGAACCGAAACAGAGAATGATATATTAAAAGAACAAGTGAATGAGTTGGTCATGGTAAATGCGTTGACGGGACTTTACAATTTACGCAGTCTATATAACGATATGACCAAACAGATTTCATATACCGAGAGAAATCACCTGCCGTTATCATTGATGATTATTAAGCTGAAATATGAGCCGGAACTTAGGAAGGTATTATCCAGGTCTCATTATGAGGCACTCATTCAAAAACTATCTGTTTTGGTAACCGATGCGGTTCGAATTGAAGATCGTATTTATTCAATTGATAATAATGGTTCGGTTGCGGTTCTTTTGACATGTGACAAAAAGGGAACCGAGTTTGTGGTGAGAAGAATCAAGGCAGCGGTAAGTGACAAAGATGCATTTGCCGGAATTACAGAAGAAGCAATTAAAGTGGATGTGAAGGTAGCAACTATGCAGTATGTTAAGGAAGAATTCGGCGAAGATGTAATTCTATTTAAACAGAAGGTGGAAAATGAACTACAATACGATGTTTAAAAAAATATGCATCGGCTTGTTTGCAGGAATGTTTGTTATGTTTTATGCAAAGCCTGTTTTTGCGGAAACCACAGTGATACCGGATGGTGATATTTTGGTGGTTTATTCAGATGCGGCTTCAGATGCGGCAGTAGATGCGGTGGCTGATATTGTAGAGATACTGACTTATCAGGCATTTCAGGTGTCATACGGTACTGCATCCCAATGCAGTTCTGAATTACAGCGATTTGATTACATTATCTGCTATGATATTGAACGATATCCATCGGATTTTATAGAGAAATTGTCAGCACAGGAAACAATGGGTGGAAAAATCTTAATTATGGGTAGTCAATTCATGCGGGATTATCAGGATTATGTCGGCAAAGGTAATTCCTACATGACGGATGATAAGCAAGTAGGAAAAATGACATACTTCTTTGATTCTCTGACAGATAGAGTTGGATTGGTTGAAGAGGAGGAATTTCTCTTTCTGACCAAAGATATCGATAGTCAAGCAGGAACACTGGAGATTGGCACAACACATGGATATATCATTGCAACTGCGGGTAATATCACCCATATGGCAGTCAGTAATATGGATAATAATTTGGTGAAAGCAATTTTTTCAAAAGAAGTTGCTTATTGGAAGTGGGAATATGACGGAGAACCACATGTATATGCACAGTACATTGTTCTAAACGAAGTGTATCCGTTTCAGGATCCGGAGAAACTTTTGGAGATTGTCGATCTCATGATTAGTATGCAGGAACCATTTGTCATTTCTGTTATGCCGGTCTATGTGAATGGTGAATATCCTGCCATGCAGCGCTTTTGTGAAATTCTCAGATATGCGCAGGCAAACGGCGGCGCGGTTATCATACATGGACCGATTAATCAAATGAATGAAATAGACAGCGAACTGATTGATGAATATATGACAATGGCAATCCGGTATTACGTAAATCAAGGAGTGTATCCGCTGGCTTTACAGGTGCCGAGTGCGTGGATGCACGATGAAGAAACCATAGAGATATTAAGCCATTTTGGTACGGTTTTTACAACAAATGAAGAAGACGATTTGGTAGAGTTCTCGAAAGATGCACATACCAATACGGTCTATGCGGATGGACATCAATGGGTGGGACCAACGGTAGCGCTTGATTATGTTGGAGTCAGTTATACAAAAGTCTATTCTACGGCTGTATATATAGGAATGGAAGAAGATTTGAATGTGATAGAAGATAAGATAGATGCCTGTCGTAATTCTTTTGTTCCACTTAAAAGTTTGTGGGATATTGAACACAGCTTTTGGACGGATGAGGACAGAATGACTTATAAAGACGGAGTTATCACATTGAATGAGGAGAGAACAGAGAAGACGTTTTATGCAACCGAGTATGCAACCGAGTATGATTATCACAGAAATATGTTAAAGCGATTTTCAAAAGATTTAACAGAAGAAAATAGAAAGTTAGTAGTTGCGGTTTTGGTGGTTTCTTCTATATTTATTTTGTTTTTGCTGATAGCCAGATATCAGAACAAACGCAAGTTCTTTATTAAGAAAGATAAGGAGTAGTTCTATGACTTTAGTCGATGTTCTGTCGCTATATGCAATTATTGCAATATGGGGATTGATGTTTTTGAATATTTTCCTGTCGATTGGCGGATTTATTTATATGGTCAAGGTAGGCAGAACCGACGGACGTATTCCGCTTGAGGAATATCCGATGGTTTCTGTTATGGTGCCTGCGCATAACGAAAGCATTGTAATACGTAAGACGGTGGAAGCATTGCTTGCGTTTGATTACCCGAAGGACCGTTATGAGATTATTGTCATTAATGATAACTCGTCAGATAATTCCGATGAAGTGTTAAAGAGTATACAGGAAGATAATCCGGATCGCAAACTGATTGCAATCAATACAGATAACGTAATCGGCGGAAAAGGCAAGTCAAACGCCTTGAACATTGCTCTGTCTGTGGCCTCCGGTTCTGTGATTGCCATTTATGATGCAGACAATACACCGGCACCGGATGCACTGATTATTTTGGTAGAGAATCTGATGGCGGATGATAAATTGGGAGCAGTCATCGGAAAGTTCAGAACGAGAAACAGAAATGCATCTATATTGACCAGATTTGTAAACATAGAGACACTTGCCTATCAGTGTATGAATCAGGCAGGACGATTTTTCTTCTTTAAATTATGTACGATACCGGGAACCAATTTTGTCATCAGAAGAAGCATCATTGATGAAATGGGTGGCTGGGACACAAAGGCACTGTCTGAAGATACAGAAATCAGTTTTCGTATTTACAGAATGGGCTATTACATAAAGTTTATGCCGTTAGCTGTTACATGGGAACAGGAGCCACAGTATTTGAAACAATGGTTCAAGCAGCGAACCAGATGGGCAAAAGGAAATTTGTATGTGTTATTGAAAAACTTCAAGTATGTATTTGACCGAAAGGCCGGACCGATGCGATTGGATGTGCTGTATTATGCGTTGGTGTATGTATTGATGTTGACGTCGCTTATTTGCTCAGATGCCATATTTGTATTGGGTATCTTAGGCTTTTGCCACAGTACATTGGGCGGATTTTCAACATTATTGTGGGGCATGGCAATCCTATTGTTTGTATTGAATGTGTTGATTACACTGTCCGTAGAAAAGAATGAATTCAGTTTGGAAAGTGCACTGTTGGTATTATTGATGTTGTTCACCTATTCAAAGATGTGGGTTGCAGTGGTTGTGAATGCCGGAGTGTTAAGTATACAGGATAAACTTTATCATAAGGAAGTAGTATGGGATAAAACAGAGCGAGTTGATGAGTCACTCAATCAAAAAAAGAACAAGAAACGGAATGCAAAGTAGAAGAGCGAAGGAGAAAAGTGAGATATGGGAGAATGGAAAAAGATGAGAACATTACTTTTGTTAGTATTATCAACGGTTCTGGTACTTGGTGAGGCAGTACCGGTATATGCATCTGTTGATACTGCAACAGATACTGAGAGTGAGACGGTAGAGGATGTGACACCGGAAGAGACAGATGATGTTTCACAAAATGTTGTGAGTATTGAGGATCGTGACCTCAGTAAAGAGGATGCAATTGCATTGGTGCTTTCCGGCAATCCGGAAGATGCAGGTGAGCCGAATACAATCAAGCCAACGGTGAAGGAAACGGTTTATACGCAGGATATTACATTTCCGGAGACCACCTTGCATGGTATTTTCTCAAGTACAGAACTGTTCTTTGAGATACCTGATTATTGGGAGACGGAATATGTCTATGCGGAAATTCAATATGACGTGAGTCAGTTGGTACAAAGTATTGCTTCGTCTCTTACCTTTATGGTCAATAATATTCCGATTGATTCCTGTAGGGTTTCCTATCTGGATGGGGATACGCAGGTTGTGTATGTTCAAATTCCGATGGAATTGATTAAAGAGGGAGACTTTAACTCATTTGCAATTTCGGCTTATGCAAGATTGTATGATGAAGAGGGATGTATCGATGACTTTTCAGGAGCCAACTGGTTGACAATATCTGATGATTCTTATATCAGAAGTGGCTATGATGTAAAGCCTCATGACCATAAAATATCTTATTATCCGTATCCTTTTATGTCTACAACGGATGACACAGGAGAGGGACTTGCCATACTCGTTTCAGATAATGCAGAAAATGGTGAGGTTGCTGCAGCAATGAACCTGATGGCTGATTTGTCCACTTCCACGAACAAAGAAAATAACATTCAATTTGGACTTCTTTCCGATTTACCTTCTATGGGTGCGGACAGAACCATTATTGTGTCGAATTACATGAATTTGCCGGATGCCTACAAAACTTTGGTTAAGGATACTAATAAATTAAGCGATTCAGCAGTTGTTGTCTTTACGGATGATGCGGCAGGTAATCCACTTTTGTTAATTACATCGAATGATAATGATTGTTTAATGGAAGCGGCATATATGATTATGGATGAGGACCGTGTGGATCAGGAGAAGTCAAGTTTGGCAACAGTGAAGCGAGGTAGTGCGGATATTGCGATTAATTCTACAACATTAAGCCAGATGGTTGCCGGAAATTATACCGTTAAGGATATTATCGGAAGCGGATTGACTTATGCCGGACCGTTCCACCAGGAACAGTTGATTTACTTACCGTTCTCGGAGGACTATTTCCTGTCTGATGCAGGTAAAGTAACTTTGAAATTCCGTTATAGTGATAACCTAGACTTTACGCGTTCACTGGTAACGGTATACTGGGGTGATATTCCGGTAGCCAGCAAGAAACTGACCGAAGACAATGCAACGGGTGATGAATTAATCTTTACAATGCCTGCAGATGTGGTAGGAACCTCAGCAGGAAGCATTAAGATAGCATTTGATTTGGAAATTCAGGATATGATTTGTACACCAAGACAAGAGCAGATGCCTTGGGCATATGTTTCAGAGGAATCAATCCTGTATCTGCCGGCTTCGACAGGTATCGTGTTGACGTTTGACTTAAAACCTTCTCCGTTTAGAACAGACGGTAAGTTTAATGATTTAATGCTTGTTATTTCTGATCATCCGACAACGGAAGAACTGAACTTGTATGCACAGATTATAGGAATGTACGGAGATGGCGTAGATCCTTACGGAACCTTCTATGTAAAACGTTCCAGAGAGTTTTCGACCAGTGATGCAGATTACAATATTATTACCGCAGGCGTATATGCGGAGAATGCGTTGTTACGAGAGTTGAATCCGAACTTGTATTTCCCGTATGAGAATGAAGGTGCTAATTTTGCAAGTAATGAGAGATTGATTTTGTCTGAACAGTATTCTAAGGAAATTGCAATCCTGCAGTTGCTGCAGTCTCCGTTTGCAACAAACAGGGGTGTACTTGCGGTAACAGGTGCCAATGCGGAAACATTACAGACCGTGACAGAATTTATGAGAGATTATGAGAAACGATATAGTCTGTCAAAGGATTGTGTGATTATTGACAGCGAATTTGAGACAAAAGATTATCAGTTCATTTCAACGCTGGCAGAGGAGCAGGAACCGACACTCTTAAGCGGACTAAGTGAAAATCAGCAGTCATTGATTTTTACGGTTGTTGCAACATCTGTTATGTTGATGATATTGATAGCGGTTATTTTGGTATTAATCAGAATCAGAATGTATCATAGAAATAAAGACGATCAATAAACAGTAAGGAGCATTCACATGAAGAAAATAATGGTCGTATTCGGAACCAGACCGGAAGCAATTAAGATGTGCCCGCTTGTAAAGGAATTAAGAAAGCATGACAATATAGAAACGATTGTCTGTGTGACAGGACAGCACCGCCAGATGCTTAGTCAGGTATTGGATGCATTTGAAATAGTACCGGAGTATGACTTGGCTATTATGAAAGACAGGCAGACGCTGTTTGATGTTACAACAAATGTCTTAACAGGCATGAAGGAGATATTGGAACAGGAAAAGCCGGATATTGTTTTGGTGCACGGGGATACAACAACAACCTTTGCAACCGGTCTTGCGGCTTTTTATCTGGAAATACCGGTTGGACATGTGGAGGCAGGTCTTCGTACTTATGATTTGTCTGCCCCGTTCCCCGAAGAATTCAATAGGCAGGGAGTCGGTATCTTTGCAAAGTATAATTTTGCGCCAACCACAACTGCAAGAGACAATTTGATTCGTGAAGGGAAAAAGCCGGAAGGAATATTTGTAACAGGAAATACAGTCATTGATGCGCTGAAAACAACCATTGTACCGGACTATACACATCCGGTTTTGGATTGGGCAGCTGATTCCAGGTTGGTGATGCTGACGGCACACAGAAGAGAAAATCTTGGGCAACCTTTATATCATATTTTTGAAGGAATCAAGAGAACTTTGGACGAAGTAGAAGATGTGAAAGTAATTTATCCGATTCATTTTAATCCGGTGGTTCGTCAAACGGCGACCGACGTATTTGGAGATCATCCGCGCATGAGGATTATTGATCCTCTGGATGTATTGGATTTTCATAATTTCATGAACCGCTCGTATATGATTTTGACAGACAGTGGCGGAATTCAGGAGGAAGCACCGGCACTTGGCAAGCCGGTACTTGTTATGCGAAATACAACGGAGCGTCCGGAGGGAATTGCTGCCGGCACCTTAAAGCTTGTGGGAACAGATGCAGATGTAATACACAGAGAGTTTTTACGACTACTGACTGACCCGAAGGCTTATGATGAAATGAGCAAGGCATCAAACCCTTATGGTGATGGAACGGCTTGCAGACAGATTACGGAGATATTGCTGAAATGATGTCATTGAAGAGAAGCGCGCGTGCAATGGATCAAAATATGGGAGAGGACAAGAAATTTGCGTTGGCATTTGCAGTGCTGGCGGGAATTATTCTTGTTTGCGTCCTTTTCATCGGCAAACGACCTGGTGTTGTGGATTGGGGAAATTATGAGACCAATTTGCGCGCAATGGATTTGGTATATACAGCAGAGGAATTGAAAGAACCGGAAGACTTACATTATACAGAGGTTATTGAAGAATTTGAATTTACCAGATTGGATATTAGTAAAATTGTTCAAACGACACCTGGTACCAGCCTTATTTATCCGGTTGTAATTGTTTGGTTCTTTTGCTCTGTTTTTCATCTTTCGTTCTCAACGGCTTACTTAGCGGCTGTCTATTCGATTATAACTGTGATATCGTTCTATTTCATTTTCCGTGCACTCTATAGATTGATTGGATATAAGGCATCAGTAGCGGGTGCTTTGCTTCCGTTTGTGTTCTTGGGGAGTGAATTTGTCACATGGTTTAATTCTTTGGAGTTGGAAGCGTGCGTATTTGTTGGGATATTTATGTTTATAGGTGCTGTTTTGAATTTGGTTGCAAGCGAAAAGAAAACAGTGGGTACTATGCTTCCAATTCTGTTTTCAGGATGGTTTCTGCTGAATGCAAAGCCTCCCTATACAACATTTATGGCATTTCCGATGCTTATCATTATTGTGGTATTGGCATATTATCATAAGCCGGAGAAACCCGGACAATTTCGATATGCTGCAACGCTATTTGCAATTTTGCTATATATTATGTTTTCTGTGTTGGGGTTGTATCATAATAGTGATGCGATGGATGCACAAGCCAATCGATATGATGCGGTGTATAATGGTTTACTGCAAGTCAGTACAGATCCGGAAGCAGATATTGAGGCATTGGGGCTGCCGGCCGAATCAATTGATGACATCGGAAAATCATTCTATTTAAGTGAAAGTGATTACGGATATTTTCCACGGTCTGAAGAAGCTGAGGAAGTGCTGTTTAGTCGAATTACTTATTCAAAACTCAAGTCATATTATGTAGCACACCCCGAGAAGGCAATTATGATGCTTCGACAGGCTGTAGCAAATGGACAGGTTTATTCAGACAATCGTTTTATGTATGTAGGAGAACGTGCTGATGAACCACATTCAACCGTAGCAAAATCAGCATGGTGGAACGATGTGAGAAATGCGGTATTTGCCAAGAATCCCATGGTATCAATACTGCTGTTGATTGTTGCGGCAATTGCAATGTTGCTTGTGCTGATTTTTAGTAGAAATGTCAGGAAAAGAACATTTGCAATCATTTTTCTGTGTTTCATGGCAATGACGTTTACGCAGTTGGTTTCACCTGTCATAATCAAAGGGTGGGGCTATATCGAAAAAGAATTATTCGGATATATGGTATTAATCGATGCAATGTTATTGTTTACGGGAATATGGGGATTTTATCAGGCGTATCTTCTGTATGTCAATATACAGGAAGGCAAATCTGTTGAAAAACAAGAGCAGGAAATATATGAAATCAAACCGGTCAGAATAAGACGTAAGCTTTATGTTTTTATAAAGGATACATGGATCAGAATCAGAACATTTTCTAATACTGAAATATTGCGGTACAGAGGACGAACAGCAATTCTTTTTACGATTGTTTCGGCAATGATTATTGGCTATGTTATGTTCGGATATCCAAGAATCGGCTGTCGTAACGACGGTGACTATGGACGTGTTATGGACGCTATCGGAATTAGTTTTAAGACGGTGGAGGATGATGAGGAATCCGTTAACAGGATTACCGAAGAATTCTATTGGGCTGATTTTGATTGGACAGATTTTGTCAAGTTAGAGCCACATCTGAGCAATGTATATGTGGCATCTTTATTGAGATTGTTCTGTGAACCGTTGGGAATTCCCTATAATACATTTTATGCATCGATTATTTATGCAGTCATATTGGTATTTAGTTATTGGCTCATTTTCTACAGTCTGTATACGTTGTTTGAGAAAAAAGTATTTTTGTTAACAGCGGTAGCGGTTATCTTTGTATTCATGGGAAAAATGCATTTGGGCTGGATTAATTCTCTGTTTGGTGAGGGCGTTATCTATGTCGGTATTGTAGCGATGATTAGCTGGATGTTGAGCATTATCAGTTCTCCACAGGGAAAGGGCATGTGGAAATTCATTCCGATGTTGATTGCTGCACGTGTATTTTGTGGAGCGAAAGGACAGGTTACCGTGGCTTTTCCAATTGTTTTGTTTATCACCTTTGTATTGTATCTCTATCATGTAAAGCGTGCAAAGTGGTCGATTAAAATAGTTTCTACTGTTTTAATTCTGATACTGTCAGGGATTTTGAGCATAGAATCATTAAGGCTGTATCAGCACAATGATGACAGTAATGCAGCAATGAATGTATGGCAGTCAATGTTTACCGGCTTATTGGCTATTTCGGATGATCCGGTACAGACATTATTGGATTTTGATATGGATCCCAATATGGTAGTGGATATCGGAAAGCATGCGTATTATGCGGATGAAGATTATTATATTGGACCGTTGACCAAGGAAGCGGAAACGGAATTATTTACAAAAGTAGATACAATGAAGTTATTGAAGTATTATATCCTGCATCCCAAGTATTTGTATCGTGCAATGGATCATGCAGCGGAATCAGCGTCCCTTAGAATGCCTGATTGGTTATTGTATTTGGGACAAAGAGATGACGAGGAACATGACGAGGTAGGACGTTTTTCATTTTGGGAAGAATTCCGTATTTCGTTTGCGCCGGATCGTTTTATCAGTTACGTTATTATTTATGCAGTTATTTTCATCTATGTGCTCAGAAGTTTGTGGCAGCAACGCAAGGTGCAGGATAAACGAATGCAGTTATTAAAATTGTTCTATTTGAGCATTACAATGATTGGTATCATTCAATATCCTTTGAGCGTTATCGGTAATGGTTTTACGGATAATACCAAGCAGATGTATTTGTTTATTTTGTGTTTTGACTTCAGTATCGTGTTTGCGGTATTGGAGGTTTACCGGAGGGTAAAGGAGTATAATCATATGTATGTTCAACAATATCTTGAAAGCAGAGGGGAGGGCGTAGCACAGTATGGAAATTCGGAAGAGCTGGTTTAGTTATTTGACAATTGCAATTTACTTACTTGGTACTGCGTTGATCCTGATTTATGGAATCATTGAGTTTGGCGGAGCATACTTCTATTCGGGATTTGCACAGGCGGGACTGATTGCTTTTATCGGAATGGCATGGGTACTTTTTATGGTGCTGTTTAAGGTTGGTACAAAATTTCGTATAGATCGATTATTTGATGCTTCCAAAAAGCGAGGCAGATACATAGAAGCCATGATTGTAATAGCTGTATTGGCAGCCGGAACTTGGCTCAGGGTATGGATTATCAGAACAATACCGATGGATATGGAATCAGACTTTTTGTATTACTATAACATTGCAGTTGCCCTTGTCAATGATACATTGGAACAAAGCGGACAGATTGATTATCTTGCCATGTCCCCCAATGGATTTGGGTATCCGTATCTGTTATCCAGAATTATGATTTTGTTTGGTACTACAAGTGACACGGTTTGTTATGTAACAATGACGGTATCGCAAATGTTGACAACGTTCTTTTGTTATCGCATTGCCCGTAAATTAAACGGCAGAGTCAGCGGACTGGCAGCATTGGTGATTGTTGCATTCTGGCCGTCACAGATTTTGTACAGTGATTTCAACGGAACAGAGGCAGTTTCAACTTGTCTGCTATATCTTGCAGTGCTGCTTTTTGTTCATATTGTCAATGATTTGGATGAGTATGCAAACAAACCGATTTGGACTTATGTATCACATATTTTGCTGGGTGTTTTATTAGAACTTTCTGCGGCACTTCGCCCGGTTGCAACGATTTTCTTGATTGCGGCGGTGCTTTGCTTACTGCCTTCCCGCATTAAATTGAGATATAAGGACTATAATAATGTTCCGCTGTGTACGCGCTTTCTGTCAAAAGGCTGGATGCGTGCATTGGTGGTTCTGATTAGTTACATGATTTGTACCAATGTAGTCAATGCAAGGATAGCATTCACGCTTGACCGTGATATAGGTGGCGGTGGAGTTACCTATGGATATAGTCTTGCAACCGGTTTGAATCGTGATACAGCCGGCGGATACAGTGATGAAGTATCACAAATTATGAAGGATGTTTATTATGAAACCGGTTCGTCTGCAGAAGCGGGAAAAGTTATGCTTGACAGAGCAATGGATACCATAAGGGATTATCCGGTGGAAGTGCTGAATTTGTTTTTTGTAAAATATGATACATTATGGGCGAATGACGATTATGGTGTTTCATCCAATATTCATTCTTTAAATGCACAAGGTAAATTGACGCAGGCGTGGGATGATTGGTTAAATGGACAGAAGATGTTTCATAATTTTTATTACTTTACATTTGTGGTTTTCTCTGCAATTGCGGCAATTTATCTGTGGAAGGAAAAAACAAGTACGGCACAAGTGTTGGTTCTCTTTTTCGTAGGGGCAATTGCACTTCATTCCTTGATTGAAGTGCAAAACAGGTATCATTATTATATGCTGCAGACATTTGCAATCTTATCGGCGATAGCACTTGGGTATTTGTATAAGAACTGTAAAACATCCGTTATGGTTGTTGAGGCAGCTGATGTCAAACGTACGGAACGGAGCTTAAAAAAGAAGCAGGCAGAACAGAAAACAGCAAACGGATTGATGGTCTTTGAATTGGAAGAGCAACTGACAGAGGAAGATCTGTTAAAGGAACAGTTGGAAGATGAAATAGCAGAGGCAGCATGGGCAGAAGTTTATCATCAAACAGCAGAAGAGACCTACATTGATGCCAATGTTGAGGCGGAAGCAGATCATACAAAGTTAGATATCAATGAAGCAATTAAGGACAGGCATATCAGAGTGACTGCCACAAAAGCATCAGAAGGAACCGGAGGACTGGCTCAGGTAGATATACATGCAAATAACCAGGGAGGAAGTGTATGAATCAAAAGGGACTTAGGCGAATAGAAATTTTACTGATTCTTTTACTGGTCATATTGGCAATTGTAGTAGTGGGAGGCATTTCTTTGTATGTCTACCTCGATAAACACGGCATTAAACAGGCCGTGGAGGAAGTGCCGGAGAGCACGGGACTTGCTGATGCAACTACATTTTTGCCTGACAATTGTTACTTATACAGTGAGATGCCGGATGTTTCATTTACGGATGTGAATGGAGAGAAAGTATCTGTTTCAGACTATCAGGGCAAGACATTGATTATTACATTTTGGGCAAGCTGGTGTCCGGATTGTCATGAACAGTTTGCAATTATGGAGGAATGTACAAAAATTGTTTCTGCAAAAGAGGATGTAGTTTATCTGTTAGTGGATAAGTTAGATAATGATAAAGAAACCAAAGAACAAGCATTACAATATCTGAATGATAATCAGATTACATTGAATACTTATTTTGATGATGGACTAAGCGTGTATGATGAACTTGGTATGCACAATGTTCCGACCACTTTCTTTATTGATAAAGAGGGAATTCTGCGTGCATGGAGTGGAACACAGATCACAAAAACTTCTGTGTTTGAAGCATTATTGAATAACTGTATGGAAGGCAGTGAGAAGGTAACAGAGGGATTTGTTTTGACACAGATGACAGATACTACGGGTGGCATTCACAGCAGCTTCGACCCGGGTTCTCAGGACATGACCATGAACAGTGATGTTCTAAGCGAGTCTCAAGGTGCATTTTTAGAATATGCAATACAGACAGAAAATAAAGAGTTGTTTAATCAAACGCTACAATATGTTAAAGATCATATGTGGAAAAACGGAATGGTATCATGGCGTGTCACTGCAGGAAAACCGGATAAAGTGAATGCGCTGATTGATGATTTGAGAATTTATGAGTCTCTTGTACAGGCTAATGAGGTATGGGGCGGATACGATGAGCAGATAGGTGCATATGAAGAAAACATTCTGCAATATGGAATCAACGAAGAGAAGTATATAGATTTCTATGATTTTGAGTATAAAGAGGCAGCAGGCAGATTTACATTATGCTATGGAGATTTAAAAGCGATGAAGTTGCTTGCATCCGAGAATGAAACCTACAAGAATGCATATAAAAATGCACATGCAATTGTTACAGACGGAATGATTAGCGATGAATTTCCGCTTTATTACAGCTGGTATAATTATGAGACCGGGCAATATGAGAGTAGTGACTTGAATATGTCTGAAGCAATGGTGACGTTATTGCATCTTGCAGAGGTTAAGGAACTGCCGAATGAGACAGTAAAGTGGTTAAAGAAAGAGTTGTACGGAGACGGAATCAGAGCCAGATATGATGTACACGGAAATGTAGTAAGCGGATATGGCTTTGAATCGACCGCAACTTATGCATTGGTTGCAATGATAGGGCAGGAACTGGGTGATGAAGAAATAACGGGGAAAGCGCTCAAGAAGATGGAGAAAATGCGTATCAATGATGCAGAGTATGGATACAACGGCGCCTTCGGCAATGAGAACGGAACAGGCATTACGTCATTTGATCAAGTGATGCCAATGTTAGCATACACATATTGCAATGCCAAATAGCCAGTAACTGTTTGAATGTAGAATTTATGTATGATATAATATAAAAAGGCGTTTTTATAGGAGGAAAAAAGATGGACAAGTACAAGATGTCAGTGGTTGTACCCGTGTACAACGAAGAAAACGGAATCAAACCATTTTTGGACAGAACTGAGAAAGTCATGGAGGATTTGGGCTGTGATTATGAAATCATATTCAGTCTTGATCCAAGTAAGGACAGAACCTATGACGTCATCAAGGAAAACATGGAGCGCAATCCGCATATTCAGTTGATTACCATGAGCAGACGTTTCAGACAGGCAGCGGCAACAATGGCAGGTGTTTTGAATTGTACCGGCGATGTTTGTGTAGTCATTGATGTGGATTTACAGGATCCTCCGGAAGTGATTCCCGAGTTGGTGGCAAAGTGGCAAGAAGGCTTTGATGTTGTCTATGCACAGAGAATTGATCGTCAAGGCGAGACGAAGATTCGTAAGTTTATAGATTTGACAGCATATCGTGTCATTAATTTCCTCTCATCGGTTGAGATACCGGTGGATACGGCAGATTTCCGTTTGATCAATCGTAGAGTCATTGAGGAAATTCGTAAAATGCCGGAAACGAACATGTTCTTCCGTGGTATGGTTTCCTATGTCGGATTTAAGCAG
>DATESB010000086.1:0-9013 GCA_035271065.1 Lachnospiraceae bacterium
TATCTTTTCCTTTATTGCTTTCATATATAAAAGCTTTAAGCGGCTTACTTGTATAACCAGAAAAGTCACCAACAATCGCAAACTTAAACTGGTAAGTTACAAATTTTTGTAGAATATCACCGGCAAGCCTTGTACTCAAAACAAAGAAGTCCGGAGTTATCGCTTCTTTATTTAATACTATGTAATGGCTTCCTGTTTCATAATTTACAGACATCATGAAATCCAGTGCGGACTGCACATCTGAAATACAAACCTCATCGCTGTTTACAATAGCTATTTCATTGCCGTTAGCCGTAATCTTCTTTATATCCATGATTGAATTATCTCCTAAAAAGTGTGATTTATTGCGCTATCATAACAGGTTACTTGATTTCCTTTATTTTTGTCAGATCATCACTGCATAGGATTTCAAGATTCTCGAAAACCTTTTGAGCAGACCAATCCCACCACTTCAATTCCAGCAGATAGCGGATGAGGTCGTCATCAAACCGCTTCCGAATGATTCTGATTGGATTGCCTCCGGCGATATGATAAGGCGGTATGTCCTTTGTTACAACGGAATTAGCTGCAATGATCGCCCCATCCCCAATATGCACTCCGGGCATAATCGTGACACTCTGCCCAATCCACACATCATTTCCGACAACGGTATCACCTTTGAACGGTAGTTCTTCCAGCGTCGGTGTCACCTTTTCCCAACCGTGGCCCATGATGTTAAATGGGTATGTGGTGATACTGCACATCCTGTGATTGGCACCGTTCATTACAAACTCGATACCTTTGGCAATGGCGCAGAATTTTCCGATTATGAGTTTGTCGCCTAAAAACTCGTAATGATGCGTCACGTGCTCTTCAAACCGCCCCGCTCCGTTATTGTCGTCGTAATACGTGTAATCGCCGACGATGATATTAGGGCGGGTGATAATATTCTTGATGTAGCATACGCTCTTTATCTTTTCATTTGGATAAATGGCGTTTGGGTCGGGACCATACTGCATACAGGATTCCTCCTTGAAACGGGATTTTATAATTCATATTCTATCATCTTAAGCCAATTCGTGACTTCTTCCGATGTGACAGTACCAGTTACAGCAATACCGGGTAGTATTTTCGACTTCGGGCACTCTTTTGCTATATCATTTGCAATTTGGCCGAATCCTCCACCACCGTGTGTGCAAAAGGGTATGATTGTTTTACCCGTAAAATCATTCAGTCTAAGGAAACTCATAACTGGCGGAGCTAAAGTTTTGAACCAGTTGGGTGATCCTATAAATATTGCTTGATAATCGTCTATTGATTCATTTCCAGATATTAATTTTGGACAAAAGCCTCGAGAAATCTGATTTCTTACTTCTTTAGCAGCAGTATTATATTCAAAGGAATAATTCGTATCGGGAATCAATTCTCTTAATGTTCCACCTGTTTGTACTGCTATTTCCAATGCTAAATTCGCCGTATTATGAAAAAGTGAATAATAAACAATCAGTATATTATTCATTTATGTTACTCCCTTTCGGACATTAAAATTATCAATAGTGTTCAATCTAATGTGACTTATTCACCGTTATTCACCGAAGTGCAATAGAATATCCCGAGCGGATTGTTCCGGCGTCAGCTCTGAGTTGTCCAGCCAGAATCCGAGTCTTGGGGTTTTTCTCATGAAATCCGCATGCAGAGCTTCTAGTGAAAAACCGGTATAGCCAGTTTTCCCTCGCATCTTTTCACGCCTTTTTACTGTCTCCACATCCGGACACAACACTGTTACATGAACAGGGTAATTCTCTAGCATCTTCAACATGCGGGGCAGTTCCTCACCGTAATAATTGTCCTGCAAAACAACGGAAAAACCGCTGTCATAATAGGTTTTTGCCGTTTCAGCTGCCAAGCGGTAACGCAGATGCAGTTGTCGGATAGCTTCTTCGGAGGGCTGTACGGACATGTCAGCCCGTCCGGCAACAATCATTTTACGAAATATATCGCCCCGCAGATGCACTCCTTTTTCCATTTTTAAGGCAAGCAATTGAGCGACTGTAGATTTTCCGGACGCCATAACCCCGGTGATTAAATAGATTGCTCTCTTCAGCGCTTCAAGATTTTTCAGATCGATATGATCAACTTCTCTCAATTCATATCCACTATGAAAAATTTTCTGAGCCTCTGCCGAAATACATGGAATCACTCTACCTTCAAATATTGAAGAAGAAAACCATTTTGCTTCAAAATGATACCAGCCGCCTTGCAGATCAGCCTGCCTGGCACTTCCATCTTCATCTATTATTAAAGGGTGTATATCTATATAGCCAAGTTCCGGGTGATGCAGCTCAATGCGTGCAGGACTCCAATCAGTCGTGATTTTATATCCCTTATCTTTTAGTGCAGCCAATAAGGTTTCCTCAGATTCCCCATCGAAATCAACGTCTATATCTCTATGATCCCTATTTTGCTTTTCGGTCAGGATATCAACACCCCAACCACCATCAATCCAATATTTTATATTTAAATCTTCTAACAGATTTAAAACATCAAATAGGTTTTCTTTACTTGTTGTTTCATTGTTATTCATAAAATCTCCTTTCCCAAAGGTTTTTTTATTGTTAATTTTAGGCATACAAAACCTACATATAAATAGGCATTTGTAAGGTAAGCTGTTCTTTTCAACACATGACATGCAGTAATTCACATTCTTGTTTGAGATAACGAAGTGATTGGTTCATATCATCCTGTGTGAGCTTGTCAAACAGGATGCTTTCGACAAACTCATGGATATCTTCCAATCTGCGCCGCAGCCTGTAAAAACGCATCGCCTCGACATTAATCTGATAGTCCTTGTGTGTGGTTTGGTAAATGGACATGAAATCCTCCCATGCGTAATCAAAAAAGAATGTTCCGGTAAATGAAAAGAGGTCGGCTTCAACAGGTGCAAGCTTCAATCCCTCCCAATCAATAAGGATAAGGTTTTTAGATTGTATCAGATTCCAGCCGTGAAGATCTGTATGGCACATGACATAACGCATTTTAGAATTTTGCAGTAAGAGACCCATGCTTTGAAGCGATTCTGTCGCTTGGGCAAGTAATGTCATATAGGGTTTTAGTACCTCTTGTAAGGAAGCGGAAGCATGTATATTCCCAAGCCGATTGGACAAAGTCGTACAAAATGAAACATCAAAGGTTTCAATTAAGCTGTTTGTCGATGCAGGTATTTCAGCACCATGAAAATGCAGTTTGGAAATTATTTGCGCAACTTCCCGTATTTGCTCCGGCTTCAATTTTTCATCGCATATGGTTGAGCCTTCTATAAAGGGAAATACCATGTATAAAAAAGATGAATCTTCCTTTTTATAAGTTCTATCTCTGGTTAGAATCGGTGCGGTCATTTTCTTTTGAAGTTTTGTGTTCTCATGTAACCACAGAACGACCGGCATATAGCTGTCGATTCGCGCAATCCAGTTTCTTGTGGAGGGCTTATGCTTGTCATAAACTTTCAAAAAATAATCGCCACACTCAGAATGAACTTTCCATGCAGATGCTGACCAGCCCGCAGGAATCTGCTGTAATGACTGCACTTGTATTCCATATTCATTATAAAGCATTTGTTCCATACTGTTATACATTGTAAATACCTCGTTTTAATTGTATGATAAGTTTCTATTTATCCCTAATAAGTTTACCCGTTCCAAATAGGTTTTCTTTACTTGTTGTTTCATTGTTATTCATAAAATTTCTTTTCCCAAATAACTTTTTGTTGTTGAAAAAATTCCCATTTCCATACTATACTGCAAAGTGTTTTATCCTAACGTTATATTCCAATTTATTGTTACAACAATCAACTATTACTTTTCCCTACCTTATCCGCCTTTCGTGGAAGAACGAACAGGGCACTTATCAGCGTAAGTATGAGGAGTGCGATTCCGGATACAAAAAACCACAACGATACTCCGCGATTTTCGGTAATTGGGCCTGCTATGAGCAATCCCAAAGGCATAGTAGCTGAGCTGAGGCTTCCAATTAAGGAAAAGGCACGCCCCATTCGTTCAGGCGGGATGGTTTCCTGCATATAGGCGATATAGGGGATATTATACAAGTTGCTGCTTGCCCCAAGTAGTGTGCATAATGCTGCAAATATCCAAAACCAGAACATCTCTGCAGGCAATAGACCGCAGAGCAACGAGGATGTTCCCATACCTAAAAGTCCCAGATGAATAACTGGAAATTTATTTCTGATGGTACCGAATTTCCCAAGGATTATCGCGCAGAGCATCATCCCGCCTGCGTAACCGAAGTTGACCATACTCGCATGCCATGCGTCAGCTTTGAAGTAATCACTTGTCATAAGCGGATAGTAGGTGGATAAAGGTGCGTAAAACACCATACCGAGCAGGGTGGCCGCCGTCACGATAAAGAGTTTTTTATCCTGCCATATGGCTGCCGCACCTTCCTTCATTTCATGGAAAAAATGCGGAATTTGTTGTGTTTTCCTCTCCGGATCAGGTATTTTTACAAGTGCTACAGTAGCACTGGCTACAAGCGCGCCTGCCAAATCAGACAATAAAATGATCCAAAGGGGTAGGGAAGCATACATGGCTGCGCCAAGTACAGGCCCCAGCAGGAAAGCACCCGACTGCATAAACTGACTCCATCCGTTGGCACGCACCAGCTCCTGTTGCGGCACCAGCATGGGTACCGCTGCCTGGATGGCTGGACTGTGAAAAACATTGCCTATAGCTCTAATACCCAGCACCACACAAACCGACCAATAGGGTGGCGTATCAAACAAAAATACCAGAGCAAAAACAAGGGCTACTAATCCAATGAAAAGGTCTGCTGCTATGATGACGGTTTTACGGCTAAGTCGGTCAACCCATACTCCCACAAAAGGACCGAGAATAAGCTGAGGTAAAAAGGCGAACACGCCCGCGATGGACATCATAATAGGGGATCCCGTTTCACTTGCCAGCCACCATATTAGAGAAAACTGCACAGCGGCGCTGCCTATCAGCGACACTGTCTGCCCTCCGGCAATGGTAAGAAAGTTTCGTTTCCAATTATTTTGACTATATTGATTCACAAATATTTTCTCCTTATCCAACCTGACCACACAACCCTGTAAAAATCAAAAAAACATCAAAACCGATACTCGTAAACTTCTGACATCTAACCTGACCCCTCAAACTGTTAGCAATAGAGAATACAAGATCGACTTCTTTGCTGACATTAATGCTGGCGTCATCCATCACAACGTCGGTAATTCATTCTTTAGCCATTCTGAAGGCCTCCATATTAATAATCATTGATATCAATCCCGGCTTTAAGCAGCCTTGCGTAGCGCTCGTTAGACATAACAACCACGATGGGCTTGCCATTCTTGAGAACGAATGCAGTTTTATCTCCGTCAGCTATTGCGGTCAGTATCTTGGATGACTGACCTTTCAAGAAATCACCAATATTGTGATGTTCCATCGGTTCTATCGGTTTTTTGTCTGGCACTTTCAGCCCCTCCTTCATCGTGCATAGTCATACATATAATATTTTATCACAGAGTAATTACAATTGGAATGCCTTTTTCAATGTCTTTTTATGAGCAAATTGCAACTCAGTGCATATAATGGTTTAAAATCTTCGTAAAAAAAGATTCACATGGCGTGTGAGTTTTAGGCGGCGGTAGTGTGGCGGTAACGTCAGCACTGCTGCCGTTTTTTGTGTTCATAAAAAAGCCGTGAGAGTCCAGTATTACTGGGTTCTCACGACCTTTTGCGTTTTAGTACATCGGGCATTTCGGGGCTTGGTGTGGAACACCTCGACCGATACACAAAAGTAATCGTTAAATTTCAGGGTAGCGGTGCATTTTTCAGAGTAACCGTTAAAAGATAGTGGGTAATGGTTAAAAGTGAACCTCTCAATCGTGAATCTATACGTCTACGGCGTTATCCTCGCTGCGGACTTCATACCGCTTTTCGGGCTTTCCGTACACATTCATCAACTGGCGACTTGTTGCGAACGAGTTATCCTCAAGTTAGTTTTGCTTCCAAGCATTATTTCTTCGATGACCGGAGGTAGTTGCTCGCTCCATGTCAGCTGTTCCTTGCAGAGTCTTTCAATTTGTTAGGTAATCTGCATATACTAACAATCCATGCTTATTACAATAAACATATAGTTTACCGCCAGTAATTATAGGAAACCTACAACTTGGACTTTGTTCCGGGTACAAGCGATTCAGAAATACTCTGTCACTTTTAACAAAGGCCATAAAGGAAATATAATGTTCTTTGGTCATTGGATGGTCAAAGGTGATAAAGTAATCCGTATCCATTTCCTCCACTGTGATTTTGGGTGCAATAGTCGCATCCGTAGGGAGGATGCGTTCTAACTTTCTTCCGCAACAGAAAATAGAGGCACTTCCTGTGCTAACCAGAATATTTCCGCAGGAAGGACATACATAAAAACGTATTTTATCAATGTTGCCGCTATCTGGCTTGTTTGATGTAATTTCACCCTCCATCATCGGTTTCATATCAACGCCCAAAATAGCAGACAGTTCCGGCCACAGCGATAGATCAGGACACCCTAAACCACATTCCCATTTAGAAACCGTTTTATTTTGAATACCCAACGCATCTGCAATATTTTTCTGAGTAAGGTTTTTTTCTTTTCGCAGCTTGGCTATTAAATTGCCTATTTTCACACAATCCATGCCACCACCTCCATTTCTGCTTAGTATACCATACTACAGGAACCTTGCGATTACTTGTACCAATCTTGCCGGGAGCTGCTTCAAATCGGTAATATCCAATGTGTTTTCAGCACCGTAAAGTTCACGGATAGCCTCTTTATCCTGCCCAATAGCTGCAGCAAGGAACTGGATGCCTTTTCGCCTATATTCCTGCAAAGTATCTTTCATATCACGAGCTGCTTTTTCACCTGTATAATCGGGCATCGCCTTAGGCTGACCGTCGCTGATGCTGATTATTACTTTGGTTCTTTGCGGTGCCTTAAACAACCTATCGGAAATAATCCGTAGTGCCATACCATCCCGATTGTTGCTGCGAGCCTGAATGTTCATAAGAGCATATTTTTCATCTGCATCTTTGCTTTCAAAGTCTACATAGGCGTAGACGGACATTTGCTCCAGCTTGGAGCGGTCTGCTGTATCCCCGTAAACCATGATCGGAATGCCGCACCCGGTGCAGAATTCATATAAAGCGACTGCGGCCTGTTTTGCTGCATCTAAACGGCCAAAGGCTGACATTGATGCTGATTCATCAATTCTGAGAGCAACTGCAAGGGAGGGTTCTTCCTCAGGTGGGCGCTTGCGGGCAAATACGCGGAAATCCAAAGAAGCAGCCTGATCCGCACAGAATTTTGTGCCATAAAGCTGAGATTTAGCAAATTCAGCGGAAACTTCATGCTCTAAAAGCGGGTTTGTTTTTCGGATTAGTTCCCGAATAACTGGCATCAAAGTTGCAATCATGCTGTTATATTCTTCTCTGTCCTGAGCGGCAGCTTCCGGGCGGTGGACAATAAGCTTAATATCTTCATGGCAGCTGCCTTGAACACTTTGCCGGACTTCTTTGTTTAATTGTTTGCGAAATTCCCTTTTTTGTTCATTTGAAACGGGTTTATCCAGCTCATGGTAAACTGGAGTGCCATTTTCTCCATTATCATTGCTTGACACATCAGAATTCTTATCGCTGCTCGTATCCGAATGCCCCTCACTGTCTGCTGATTTTCTCAGACGGATTGCATTTTTATCAGCTTTATCTGTTTCTGCAGAGTATTCTCCGTTTCCTGAAATATGAAGTTCCATTACTTCCGAATTCTCCCCATCCGGATGAGAATGACAGATAATATCTAATTCTTCAAGCTTATCTGTCAAACCGTGGCTTACCAGTGCCTGCTCTAAAATGGCAAGCTCCTGTGGGTCAGTGGTAATTTTATAGAGCACCTTATGATATAGGGTACTTCGCACTGGTGCACCACTTGCGACAGCATCAACCCAAAAGATATAGGAGCGCATCCCAGCCACACCTTTAATTGCATTAGCCCGAGCTGTTTCATCCAGCAGCATAATTGTTTCGGCTAAAAGAGAAAGAACATTTTCAGATTGATATCCGGTCTTAGCTTTGGCTCGTTCCATCATAACTGCCTTAGGTGGTAAGTCCAGTTTTTCGGCATGCTGCACTCTATCACGCAAAGCCTCATTTAAAGGACGGTAGCCATTGTAGCCGCGGTTTGTTGTAATAACAGCAATAAAATCCGGATGCCGGTGTGCGATACGGGTAGGTAAGTTTAGACTGCCATCCGGTTCCAATGCAGAATTCAGAGCCATTAAAACAGCAGCATCCCTAATCACTGTGGGTTCCTGAATCTCCAAGAGCCACCCATTTTCATAAGCACGGACAATTTCTGATGGATAATAGTGATATTCAATCGTATCTGATTTATCCTTTTCAGATAATACCGGTAAAATAGAACCTAACACGTCGGATTTATCCATATCAGCAAAACAGGTTACTTTCGTATAAGGCAGGTTAAAATCAGCAGAGAGGGCTTTGGCAAGCTGGGTTTTCCCCGAACCTGCATCGCCCTCCAGTAAAACTGTACTGATTTTCATTTCACCGCGGTTCCAATTCCTTACTACTTCTTGATATATACGTTTTTCCGCTTCACTTTCAATATGTGAAGGTGGTTTTTGCCAGACAAGGGATTGCTCCTCTTCTGTTAGCCGTCTGGCAGGCGACAAAATACAAGTTCGTTTCATATTAATATAACTCCAATTCTTCTAAAATCCGGCCGAGTACTCGCCTGCGTTCTCCAATCAATTCCCCTAAATCATTTAAGCTTTGGACAAATGCTTTAATGTCCTCATTGATGTTTTGATTATCTACACAAACTTCTACTGGTAACACCCCGCCTTGTACCCCAACCCGTTCTACTGTGGGCTTTTCAGGGTCATATAAAAGCGGAAGCCGGTAAGCCTCTTTAAAATAAAGCAATGTTCTGGATAAAAAGATCATCA
>DATESB010000087.1:0-2125 GCA_035271065.1 Lachnospiraceae bacterium
TGAAGAGTTTTGCAAAAAACAGGGGTTGCCTTTTATCGCTAGAATACCTTTCGACTCTAACGCAGTTAAAGCTATTAATAATGGTCAAACCATCGTAGACATAGACTGCACGTCGGGGGTGGCTGCTAAAGAGGTTTATCACAAAACAATGAATCTGCTCTTTGAAAAGGGTGGTGGCTAAAAGGCATGCTTATTAAAACTTTGGTTGAAAACACATCGATATCAAAAGACTTTGGCAGTGAGCACGGCCTTAGCCTGCATATAGAAACAAAGAAACATAAAATATTGTTTGATGTTGGTGCAAGCGAGCTGTTTCTTCAAAATGCAAAAAAGCTTGATGTGAGTATTGCTGATGTTGATTTTCTTGTGATTTCGCATGGGCACTATGACCATGGCGGAGGACTAAATACATTTTTGAAAGAAAACACAAAAGCTGAGGTATTTCTACATCGGCTCGCTTTTGGGAAACACTATGCTATCCGCCCAAGTGATAAATTAGATTTTATTGGTCTTGATGAAAACCTGAAGCAAAACACGCAAATTGTTCCCACGTCAGACCGATTCTTTATCAGCAGTGGAATCCAGCTATTCTCAAATATTGCCCAAAGAGAGCCACGTCCAAAATCAAATTGTGGTTTGCTCACGGAGTGTAAAGGGCAAACGGTAGATGATACATTTGCCCATGAACAAAACCTCGTGATAGAGGAAGACGGGAAAGCCCTATTAATAACAGGTTGCGCTCATAATGGCATTATAAATATTCTTGAACATTTTCACACGCTTAAAGGGCGAATGCCCGACTATGTGATAGGTGGATTTCATCTTTCCAGCCGCTCTGGCGAAAACGAGAATGCTGACACGATAGATAGAATTGGTAAACACCTTCTGGATACAAAAGCAAAGTATTATACCTGCCATTGCACAGGAATAGAAGCCTATGAAAGGTTGAAATCTACTATGGGTGATAGTATTGATTATCTGTCAGCAGGCAGTGCAATAACAATCTAAAATAAAGGAGCAAAATTATGAGCGAAAGTTGCAATCAAAGCTGCGGTAGCTGCTCGGAGGACTGCGAAGAAAGAAAAGAACAAAAAACAGACTTCTCCGAAAAGCTGCATGAGATGAGCAGTGTAAAAAAAGTCATTGGTGTTGTCAGCGGCAAAGGTGGTGTCGGCAAGTCACTGGTAACCTCCATGCTTGCAGTCACCATGAATAGAATGGGATATCATACCGCTATTCTGGATGCGGATATTACCGGGCCTTCTATCCCGAAAGCCTTTGGCATCAAGGAGAAAGCCTCAGGAAATGAATTCGGTCTATTTCCTGTTAAGACAAAGACCGGTATTGACATAATGTCAGTTAATTTGCTTTTAGAAAACGATACTGATCCGGTTGTCTGGAGAGGGCCTATTATTGCCGGAACAGTGAAGCAGTTTTGGACAGATGTTATCTGGAGCGATGTGGATTTTATGTTCATCGATATGCCACCAGGCACCGGCGATGTTCCCCTTACGGTATTTCAATCCATTGCTGTTGATGGAATTATCGTTGTGACCTCACCGCAGGAGCTTGTATCTATGATTATATCAAAAGCTGTTAAGATGGCCGAGATGATGAAAATCCCTATTATCGGTTTGGTGGAAAATATGTCCTATTTTAAATGCCCTGATAACGGCAAGGACTATCAGATATTTGGCGAAAGCCATATTGAAAAAATTGCCGATAAACATAATTTAAAGGTTCTTGCTAAACTACCTATTGAACCGAAGATTTCAGCCGCCTGTGACAAGGGTATGATAGAACTTTTCGATGGCAATTGGCTTGAGCCGGTTGCAAAATTATTAGAAAAAATGGAGGAAAACTAAAATGATGAAAATTGCAGTAGCGAGCGAAAACGGAATGGTGACCGAGCACTTTGGACATTGCGAAGGTTTCATGATTTTTGATGCTGAAAACAATCAAATCGTCAAGAGTGAAACCGTTGCTAACCCTGGACATAGACCTGGATTCTTGCCTAACTTTCTTGCCGATCGCGGTGTAAATGTCATCATCAGCGGTGGTATGGGCGGAGGTGCGGTTGAGATTTTTAATGAAAGGAACGTTGAAGTTGTTGTAGGAGCTTCTG
>DATESB010000088.1:0-5701 GCA_035271065.1 Lachnospiraceae bacterium
CGTAAGGAAGTAACAGGCTCATTAAATGACGAGGTGTTACGTGACTTAAACGAGAGACTGACCTATTTGCGCAATTTGGAAGATAAAAAAGCACAGGTGCTTTCCAGTATAGAAGAGCAGGGGAAATTAACCGAGGAATTAAAGGCACAGATTTTAGCTGCGGAAACATTGGTAGTTGTAGACGATTTATATCGTCCTTACAGACCAAAACGCAGAACCAGAGCAACGATTGCCAAGGAAAAGGGCCTTGACGGACTGGCTGAAATTATTATGGCACAGGAGACGGACAAGCCGATTGAGCAAGAGGCAGAGGCTTATCTAAATGCGGAAAAGGAAGTCAACACTGTAGAAGAGGCTATCGAAGGCGCAAAAGATATCATTGCTGAGACGATTTCCGATGAAGCAGATTACAGAATTTATATCAGAAAAGCAACTTATGATGCGGGTAAACTGATTTCCACTGCAAAGAATGCAAAGCAAGAATCAGTTTATGAGATGTATTATGAGTTTGAAGAAGCTGTTAATAAAATAGCAGGACATCGCATCCTGGCACTGAACCGCGGTGAGGCTGAAAAGATATTGGTTGTAAAACTGGAAGCACCGGAAGAGCAGATATTAATGTTCCTGAATAAGAAAGTGGTGACAAGTGACAATCCATATACAACACCGGTTTTACAGGCAGCCATTGAAGACGGTTATAAGCGCCTGATTGCTCCTGCAATTGAACGTGAAATCAGAAATGAATTAACGGAAAAGGCAGAGGATGGTGCCATTAACGTATTCGGCAAGAATTTAGAGCAACTGTTGTTGCAGCCACCCATTGCAAATCAGGTGGTACTTGGCTGGGACCCGGCATTCAGAACAGGCTGTAAATTGGCAGTTGTAGATGCAACAGGAAAGGTGCTTGATACCAAGGTTATCTATCCGACGGCGCCACAATTCAAGGTAGATGAAGCAAAATTTGAAGTTAAGAAGTTAATCAAGAAATATGGCGTAACACTCATTTCCGTCGGAAACGGTACAGCTTCCAGAGAGTCAGAAATGATTATCGTTGAACTGTTGAAGGAACTTGATACCCCTGTACAATATGTTATCGTAAATGAAGCGGGTGCTTCCGTATATTCAGCAAGTAAACTTGCAACTGAGGAGTTCCCGAATTTTGATGTCGGACAAAGAAGTGCAGCCTCCATTGCCAGACGTATTCAGGATCCTCTTGCAGAACTTGTTAAGATAGATCCCAAGTCAATCGGCGTTGGTCAGTACCAGCATGATATGAACCAGAAGAAACTGAGTGATACGCTGACGGGTGTTGTGGAAGACAGCGTTAATAAAGTCGGTGTTGATTTGAACACAGCATCCGCATCGTTATTGGAATATATTTCAGGAATTTCAAAAGTTCTAGCAAAGAACATTGTAGATTATCGTGAGCAAAACGGACGCTTTGTAAATCGTAAGCAGCTTCTGAAGGTGGCCAAAATGGGGCCTAAGGCTTATGAGCAGTGTGCAGGCTTTATGAGAATTCAAAATGGGGACAATCCCTTGGATGCAACCAGCGTTCATCCGGAATCCTATGATGCAGCCGTGAAACTGTTGGATAAATTAGGACTTACCATGGAAGATGTCAAGGCAGCACAGGTGAAAGCAGCAAAGGATAAGGCAGCAGGCAAAGCATTTTCAGGCAGTGCTTCCGCGAAGCAGTCGCGCCCTGCACAAAGAACGCAACAGCAGAAACCAATCATTCGCAATCAGAATACCGCTATGGCACAAGCACTCGCGGCAGCAATGGGCGGCGCAGATGCAAAGTTGAGTGAAGATACAGACAGAAAAACCAGCAATCAGGCAGGCATGAACCAATTCGGTGGCAATGAGCAGGTTGGAACAGGCAGTCTTGAGAAAAAGGTGAAAGATAAAAAGAAACTGGCTGAGGAACTCGGAATTGGCGAGATTACTCTGACTGATATCATAAAGGAACTTGAGAAGCCGGCACGTGACCCCAGGGATGATATGCCGAAACCGATCTTACGTTCAGATGTACTTGAAATGAAAGATTTAACACCGGGTATGGTATTGAAAGGAACCGTCCGCAATGTCATTGATTTTGGTGTGTTCGTGGATATTGGTGTACATCAGGACGGATTGGTACATATCTCGCAGATTACCGACAAGTTTATCAAGCATCCGCTGGAAGCAGTTGCGGTAGGAGACATTGTGGAAGTAAAAGTCATCAGTGTGGATACAGCCAAGAAGAGAATTGCGTTGACGATGAAACTGAATTAAAGAAAACTACATATTTCCAGCCACTGGAAGCTTTGAAAAGGCGTATTTTTTGAAAAAAAAGTACGCCTTATATGTAATTTACAGCAATACAAATAAAAATTATGAAAGAAAATGCTTGACCTTCCATCTGGTGGAAGGCATATACTCTGGGTGTCGGATGAAGAAAGAAGGCCTAATATGAAGATTAATGAAGTGGAACAGGCAGTAGGAATTACCAAAAAGAATATTCGATTTTATGAGGAACAGGGATTATTGAATCCGGAGCGCAATAAAGAAAACGGATATCGTGAATATGGAGAGCAGGACGTAGAAGAATTAAATAAGATTAAGCTTTTACGTAAACTTTCAGTTCCTATTGAAGAGATAAGAAAAATTCAGAATGGTAGTTTAACCCTGGAGGGTGCAATTAAGCGTCAGGTAATTGTACTGGAGAGAGAACAGGAAAATCTGGTAGAAACCATGCGCCTGTGTAAGAAACTTGCAGAAAGTGAATGCCAATATTTGAACCTTCATCCCCAAGAATATCTGCTGGAAATGGCAGAAATGGAAAAGGAGGGCACACGATTTATGAATATTATGAAAAATGATAAAACCACACGGATGTTAGCGCCCATAATCATAACGATTATTTTTTGTGCGTTGATGGTGAGTTTGATGATTCCGTTGGTTATGGCAGCTGCCGGGGAACATGCCCCAGCCATTGTTACGATACTGTGTGTTATGATTCCGATATGTGCAGCGGCAACCATTATTGCAGCACTGAGACAACGAATGAAGGAAATTAAAGGAGGAGAAGAAGATGTTGCTCGTAAATACTGATTATATTACAGGTAAAGAATTGGAAGTTTTGGGGATTGTAAAAGGAAATGTGGTACAGTCCAGAAATTTCGGAAGAGATTTTATGGCTGCTATTAAGACTCTGGTAGGCGGAGAAATTACAGAATATACTGAAATGCTTAATCAGGCGCGGCAGATAGCCGTCAAAAGAATGGTAGATGAAGCGGAAGCCATGGGTGCAGATGCCGTTGTCAATATTCGTTATGCATCATCTTCTGTGATGCAGGCAGCAGCAGAAGTAATTGCTTACGGTACGGCGGTGAAATATGAATAAAAATAAAAAGAGATTATGGATTTATTGCGGTATCACGTTTGTTATCACGTGGTTGTTGATTGCGCTGATTCCTTTGACCGGAGAGGCGTATGGAGGCCTATTTTCAACGCTCCTGTTAGCAGGATGTATGTTTATACCTACAATAGGTAATGTTTTAACCAGAATTATTACAAAAGAGGGGTTTAAGGATTTTAAACTAGCACCGAAATGGAAGGGAAATGTGAAATACTATGTGTTGTCGTATTTCATTTTCACCCTACTGATTTTCCTGGGAGTTGCACTCTATTTCCTTGTTTTCAGAGATAGTTTTGATTTTTATGCAATGACAACACTGACGAATGGATCAATGCCGGTATCTTTTCCGACCATAGGAGTTTATGTACTGGGTGCTGCATTACTATCACCCATCATTAATATCATTCCGACACTGGGTGAAGAAATCGGCTGGAGAGGCTATCTGCTTTATAAACTTCAAAATGAATACGGAACAGTGAAAGCAATCGTATTCAGCGGTATTATATGGGGCTTATGGCATGCTCCGATGATTGTACTGGGACATAATTACGGAACCGGCTATTGGGGATATCCGGTCAGCGGAATTTTGCTTATGATATTATGGTGTACCATGCTTGGAATCATTGAAGGGTATGTAACAATTAAGACGGGAAGTGTGATTCCGGCAGCCATTTGCCATAGCGCCGTTAATGGCTTGGCTGCATTGGGAATGATGTTCTGCATAGGGACGCCAAATCCGCTGTTGGGTCCAACCTTCTGTGGACTGATTGTTATGGTGCCGGCTGTCATTTTTGCCGGATTTTTGGTCAACAAACTGAGAAAAGAGTCTTGACAATGTGCTCAAACCGCGCTACTATAACCATGCACATATCCTACATAAATGAATATGATATTGTGCAGAACAATTAAACAGGAAATTCTTCGGGGTCAGGTGAAATCACGTAAGTGATTAAGTCCTAACCGGTGGTGAAGCCGAATATGCGAGAGCAGACAGCGGACGAGTCCACGACCCGTTACCGAGTATTATTTCGGTACCGGCTGATATGGTATCGCTATAGAATCCATAACCGACAGTAAAGTCTGGATGAAAGAAGAAAACAATCTATGTAAGAACTATGTTCTTACACCCATTGTGTATCACCCCGTATCATCGGTTCATGAAATTGAACAGATGTTATGGGGTTTTTTAACGAGGATTTCCTTTCACAAACGGGCGTTGCCCGAACAAAAAAGGAGAGAAGAATTATGGAAGGTTTTATGGATTTAAAGAAATTGTTTGCAACAGCACAGGAAAATCTGGAGTTTTTGGGAGTTAGTCTGATTGTCATCATTGGTGTATTTATTGTGGCAAAAGTGGCAGAACGTCTCATGCATATGGAGAATAACCCTAGAATCAGAACGAGGAAGATAGCGGTCATCGGTATATTTTCAGCAATATCAGGAGTGCTGATGTTTATGGAGTTGCCTTTGTGGTTTGCTCCCGGATTTTACGAATTGGATTTCAGTGAGGTGCCGGTCTTAATCTGTGCATTTGCATATGGACCGGTGGCCGGAGTGATAGCGGAACTGTGTAAGATACTCGTGAAGTTATTCCTGAAAGGAACCTCTACAGTATTTGTAGGAGATTTGGCAAACTTTGTTGTTGGCTGTGCTTTGATATTGCCTGCTTCTATTATTTATCATATCAAGAAGAGTAGAAAAGCAGCGCTGATTGGCCTGGGGACAGGTACGGTCATTATGACGATATTTGGAAGTGTCTTTAATGCAATATATTTGATTCCGGCATTTGCTAAACTGTTTATGCCTATGGATGCACTGATTGGAATGGGAACTGCAGTTAATCCGAGTATTACAAGTGTCGGTACATTGGTTATGTTCGCTGTAGTGCCGTTTAACTTGTTGAAATGTGTTGCTGATTCGATTATTACATTTTTACTTTACAAGCCGTTGAGTCCGATTATTCATGCCCAGCATGAACATGGTAAACGAACCAAGAGGGCAGAGGCTGTTAAGCAGGAATAGGTTGCGTTTCAAGAAATTTATAAGTATAATACTAGAGACAGATATAGCACCTGCATAAACTGTGGGTGCTAATTCTTACTTTTAGATAGATTTATTTGATAAATAAAATTTTGGAGGCAGTCAAATGCAGATAGAGTTCGATGTAAAGATGACAACAGGTAAGATGTATGACTATATGCTTTATCATATGTTCACAAGCTTTCAGGGGATATTGGGAGAAGCAATCGGTGTTATGTTGGTTGCGGCTTTTGCAGCATCCGGTAAATGGATATATTT